>CAYWAG010000008.1:0-17206 GCA_964455925.1 uncultured Verrucomicrobiales bacterium
ATTCAGGTGAGACCAGAATAGTTATTAAATCTATTTCATACTGGCATCTGGCTCAGCTCCTGCTATACACACATTCTAAGTTCACACAACGCACATATCTATGGACCCACAAGAAACACACAAATCAGCAAAAACTCTCGGTATCGTCTCCCTCATCACAGGCTTCCTCTGTTGGCCAGCGGGGATCATCTGCGGGCACATCTCCCTCAGCAAGTTTAAGAAGCTTGGGGAAGCCTACTCCGAAGGAAAAGGTCTCGCCCTCGCGGGCACTATCATCGGCTACGTTAATGCAGCCATCACGATCGCATACATCATCTTCTTGATCGTCGTCGCGACTACATTTGCCACTTCTGGCGAGTTCCAAGACCTTAATGGTCTGTAAGCCGCCTCTCTATTCCATCTCGTGACCACGAGTCCTGAATAGGGATGTGATTTCAAGCTTGCAGTGGGGCGAGGGGTTCCGCTACCATTCTCGGTTACTATGGCAGGTCTTATTATCCGTCCCCGCGCTCGTCTCTTTCATGGTCATGAGTGGGTCTATCAAACCGAAATCCAGAAAACCTTTGGCGATCCGCAGCCTGGGGATGTCGTCACCCTGAAGGACTTTCGGGATCGCCCATTAGGAGTAGGGATCTATAACCCAGAGTCCCAGATCGTGGCACGCCGCTTCTCGCGCCGTAAGCAAGACCTCGATCTCCCCTTCTTCCTCCGTCGCATCGAATATGCCGTATCTGTGCGCGAGCGTGGCGGTCTACCCATGGATCTGTGTAGACTAGTGTGGAGTGAGTCTGACGGGCTGCCTGGTGTGATCGTAGACCGCTATGGCGACCACCTCGTGCTGCAGACCCTGACGCTCGCCATGGACATGCGTGCGGAGCTCATCGCAGAGGCTCTCTGCCAGCTCCTAACCCCCACCTCGATCACCCTCCGTAATGACTCCCCTATGCGTAAGGCCGAGGGCATGGAGCCAGAGGTAAAAATGCTCCATGGGGAGACTCCAGCACCGTTTGAGGTCACCGCCAGTGGCATCAAGTTCCTCGTAGATCTCTCCGAGGGGCAGAAGACGGGGCTCTACCTCGACCAGCTCGATACCTATGCCAGTGTGGCGAAGCATGCTAAGGGGCTAAAGGTCCTGGACTGCTTCTCTAACCAAGGTGGGTTCGGGCTAGCCTGCGCCCTCGCAGGCGCGGCAGAGGTCACCTGTGTCGATATCTCAGAGAGTGCGATCGAGGCGGTAAAGGAGAACGCGCAGCGTAATGGCGTGGAGATCCAGGCGATCTGCGAGAACGTGTTCGACTTCCTCCGCAACTGCGAGGAAACGTACGACCTCATCATCCTAGATCCCCCATCATTCACTAAGAATAAGAAGGGCCTCACTGGTGCCATGCGAGGGTATAAGGACATCCACCTCCGCGCGCTAAAGCTCCTGAATAAGGACGGCTACCTCTCCACCTACTCCTGCAGTCACCACGCCTCGCGCGAGCGCTTCCTGGAGATGGTGGTAAACTCCGCCGTCGATGCTAAGAAGACGCTCCGCCTGGTAGAATACCACGGGCAGCGCCTAGACCACCCCGTATTCCCGGCGCTTCCGGAGACCGAGTATCTGAAGGGGTTCACCTTCCAGCTCGCGCCGAACCGGTAAGAGCGATTAACGATACAGCATAAGGTCGCTCATCAGGACGGCGGCGAACAACTCCTTAAAGCGGTAGTTATACCCCTCGGCGTCCTTCACGATCTCTTTCACCAGGTCGTGGTCGTTTTGGTTCAGCTTACGCCCCTTAGCGTATTCGGTGAGCTTAACGGTAAAGTTATACACGAAGCTCTTCTTCTGCCGGAGGAGAGCCTTCTTAAACCCACGGATGTCATCAAACTGCGCCCCCATGAACGCGCCATGCGGCTCTACTGGGGAGGTCTTAGTATAGTGTGTGCGGTAGCGCCCGATGAGGTCAAAGCTCTCCAGAGCTAGCCCTGGAGGGTCGATGTATTGATGGCACGCATAGCAGGCTGGATCCTCTCGGTGGACCTTTAAGAGATCACGCGGAGTGTTAACATGGTTCAGATCCGGCACGATGGCAGGCACGGACTCTGGTGGTGGAGGTGGTGGCGTCCCCATGAGCTCGTCCAGCACCCACATGCCCCGCTCTACGGGTAAGGTCTCTACCCCATTAGAGGTAATGGCGTGAATACTAGCCTGCCCCAGCAGACCACCACGCACAGAGTTCCGTGGCAGCTCTACCCGCTGGAACCCACCGTCACCCTTATAGGGGATATCATATAAGCCAGCGAGAGCCTCGTTGACGATCACGTAGTCAGAGTCAATAAAGTCGGTGAGAGGACGGTTCTCCATAAAGACGTGGCGGAAGAAGCCGAGGGTCTCCTGACGCATCGCGGGCTGTAGTCGCGCCTGATAATAGAGCTTATACTCCGCATCCTCGGGGTCTGGCGGCATGGTGCCGAGCTGGTCCAGAGAGAGCCATTGCACCGCAAAGTCCTCCACAAAGCGCTCCACCCTAGGATCATCTATCATGCGCGAGAGCTGGGCGCGATAGGTCGCATCCTCCAGTAGGCTCTCTGCGTTCGCCGCGCGGAACAGCTCCAGGTCTGGCATGGATGACCAGAGGAAGTAGGAGAGCCGGCTCGCGAGCTCAAACCCATCGAGCTTGCCTAGATCCTCCCGAATATATAAGAACTCCGGAGATGCCATGATCACCGTGAGCGTACGACGAAACGCTAACACCCAGTCCCCTGTAATCCTATGTTGCTCCTCCAGAAACTGCTCATAGCGGCTGACTTCGGCAGAGGACACGCGCTCACGATACGCCCGCATCAGGAAGTTCTCCAGCGCACGCCGTCTCGCTAGCTGGCTAGTAAAGTCCGGCATCTCCGTCATACTAAAGGTCGTCTGGTAGGATGAGGGCGGCCAGGTGGGCGCGAGGGGACCCTCCATCTGGATCCCTGAGACCTTCATGCGAGGGAGGTCTGAGAGATCTTTGACGGGTTGCCTGCGCCTAATGCTGGCGCGCACCGTAGCGCGGGGCTTACCCGACCCGTTTTTATACCGCAGGTAGGGCATGGCGCCATGCTCTAGCCACACCGTCGCCTCATAGGAGGGAGTCTCTCCCCGCTGGAAGGTATAGGTAGAGTGGAGCTGGTCACTCCCCTTTTTCTTAATGCGGAGCTCCACGATAAACGTATCATTCTTAGGCAACTTGTCCGCCAGAGGGTTATCCCCTGCCAGCTGGAAGCTGATCTCATAGTTCCCGGCAGTGGTGATCATCTCCCCATAGCCCTTGGGGTAACAGAGCCCCTTCGAGGACATGATAGATGCTGGCTTACCTCCTCTCCCCGGTCGGCTAAAGGTACCTGTCACGGCTAATGCACCATCAGAGAAGGAGCGCGCCTGAGACGCAGGAACCTCTAGCTCGGTGGTAAAGAGCGCTTGCTGCACACTCTCAGAGGCGGATCGAAGGTACTCGATCAGCTGCTCGCTCGACATCTGTAAGGACATACTGTTCGTGTCAAACCCCTCCTCGATGTCATCCTTAAACACCGCATGAGCAGGATCATAATATTCACCAGACAGCCCCAGCAAATCGTTCACCGTATTCCGGTATTCCCGCTTGTTCAGACGGCGGTACCCCGTCGCGATCGTAAACCGTTCATCGCGTGAGATCGCATCCGCCATCGCAGTCATCTTCTCCAGCACGTCCTCTGGCGGCTGGCTCGCCTTAGCCGGTGGCATGTCACCATAGTCTAGCTGCTCATGGATCTGGATCCACATCTCAGCATCGACCTTACCTAGATCGTTCAGTCGGATCCCGCCCTCCACGCGGTCTGGACCATGGCACTCCACGCAATACTTCGCCAGAAACGGCTCCATCTCCGCATACTGCCCCCAGCTCTGCGCACACAGAGCCAGCCCGATCATCCACTGACATACACCTCTCATCACACTTATACAGATGTTAAAATATGGTTCAGGTCACCAGTAGCGGTGTTATACTTCTCCACCTCCATCCCAAACCCCTGTAACATAGAGGTGTAGAGATTACTCAGGGGCATAGACTTACCATTATGCTGCTGCACATCCACATGCCCCTTATGCTTATAGCCACCACCTGCTAACATGATGGGGAGCTTCCGGTTAGAGTGGCGCGCGGCATCGCTTAGCGCACTCCCAAAGAGGATCGAAGTATCATCCAGCAAGCTCCCAGAGGCACTACCGACCTCCTTCAGCCCATCCATAAACCGTGCCACCTGGCTGACATAATACGTCTCAATAATGCCCAGCTGCTTCAGCTTATCTGGACGCCTCCCGTGGTGCGAGAGACTATGGTACCCGGTCGTCACCCCATCCAGCCCAATGCGGTGATTATGCATCCCAAAGCTCACCGTAAACACCCGGCTGGAGTCCGACTGGATCGCCAGCTTTATCAGATCAAAGATCAGTGGAGCCTGCACATGGAAGTCACTATCAAAGGTATCCTTCGTCACCGTAAACCCATACTGCTGCGCAGACGGCTTAGGCACCTTCAGCCAGCGTTGCTGCCCCTGTAGCTTCACCTCAGAGTCACGGATAGCAGTGACATACTCATCCAGCTTATCCCGATCCGTCGCCGTAGAGCTACGCATGATCGTCTTTACCTGACCTAAGACCAGGTCCAGCACACTCCCCTGCTCATCGATCTGCTGCGCCAGCTTCTTACTAGCCGCCGCCGAGTCCTGCACAAAGAGCTGGTTAAAGACCGCCTTCGCATTACCAGACATCCTCACCCGTGTGCCAGATGCGGTATAGGAATGCGAGCTACTCCCCCCCGTTGACATATGCATCGACGGAAAGCGCGTTTGGTATCCCATCACATTCGCCGCGACTTGATCCACCGTGGCAATACTCCCCACCCCACGTCCTCGACCGTTCAGGAAGGAGCGCAGTCCACCGTGTCCCGTATGAACATTCGGGTGATCCATGTTAGAGAAAACGGTAAAGTCTCCCCGATGGCGCATCATCGGCGCCAGGCTCTGACTGGCAGTAAAGCTCAGCCCATAATCCTTAGGAAAGAAGGCTCCCGGATACATGCCTAACCCCGTCGTGACGAAGACCATGCTCTTCTGTCCCCCAGCCCTCGCCGCATTAGACTGCCCTAACGCCTGAGATGCCATAAAGGGAAGCCCGATCGTCACCCCTGCCCCCTGTAAGAAATTTCGCCGATTCAACATCATACTCATACATATAGTACGGATCAAAAGAGCAATATCTTACAAAAAAATACGAGGGGGCTATTATGAAGCCCCCGTCGTCACGCTCCTACGCTCTGGCTACCAGTTAATGATGTCATCGGCGTCGGCGTTCGCCTCGTTGCCAGAGTTCTTACCTGTGCTCCAGAGGTCGAAGTCTGGGTTGTGCGCAATACCATGTGAGAAGGCATCTCTGTATAGGTATTCGTTACCGTATGGATCCAGTACCTGACCTGAAGTAGCATCGTAAGCGTCACCTGCTACGCTGTGATGGAGGTATGGGGCATACACCGTGATTTTCGGGGAGCCCGCTATCTGCTCTCCATTGGAGTCCACTGATGGGTGGCTGGTGCCGTCTGGATCCGCACTCTCTACGAGACAGTCATACAGAATATCAGAGTTCCCTTGTCCATTGGCATTAGTCGCTACAGGATATGCGCCATAGTCGAGGTGGTAGTTCTGCAGGCTGGTATCCAGTAGCTTAAGGAAGGTTTGGTTCTTCTGCTTCTTAGAGGACTCTTGCATTCCGACAAAGGCGGCACCACCGATGCCCGCGAGGACAACGATAATAGCGATAACAACAAGAAGCTCTACGAGGGTAAAGCCACGACGGAGGGTGGTAAGGGAATGGTTCATAAAGTGTGGAATAGGATAGGTAAGAATAGAGTAAGCCTGCCCACCGAAAGTTCGCTCGGGGGACAGGCTAAAGGGGGCTGTGCGTTGCAGGGGAGCTTACTTCTGAAGCTCCTTAATAATCTCGGTCATTGGCAGCATGAGAGCAATCACGATACAGCCGACAACAAGCGCGAGAAAAACAATCATCAGAGGCTCTAGGATGGAGGTCAGCGCCGTAACCCCATTATCTACCTCATCTTCATAAACATCAGCGACTTTCAGAAGCATGTCTGGGAGCTGACCCGTCTCCTCACCAACGTCTACCATGCTCACGACCATGTCAGGAAAGACCTTGGTCGATGCCATTGGACCACTCACAGTTTCACCTTCCTTCACGCTGTCGTGAATCTTAGAGATCGCGTCGGAAATAATAACGTTACCAGTAGTCTCACGGGTAATGTTCAGGGCCTGCAGGATCGGCACACCAGAGGAAACGAGCGTCCCGAGCGTACGAGAGAAGCGCGCAACTGAGCTCTTAAGGTTCACATCTCCGAGCACCGGAAGACTAATGAGAATCTTGTCAAAGGTCTTGCGCCCGCCTGGCGTGCTCTTCCAGAAGTTAAACCCGATCACAATCCCGAAGATAGCGATAAAGACGAACAACACGTTCGGGATGGGCGGGACGAGAGCGGCATCTGGCTTAATGAGGAAGTCCGAGGTGCTAAAGACAAACTGGGAGAACGGGTTAATCTTCATCCCCATATCCGCGAACATCGCAGTGAACTGCGGAACGATCACGACCATAAGGAAGGTCAGGATGAGCACTGCCAGCACGAGAACAATGATCGGGTAAGTCGCGGCGGACTTAATCTTGTTCTTCAGCTTATCCGCCTTCTCCATGTATTCGGCGAGACGATCGAGCACGAGCTCGAGTACACCACCCAGCTCACCAGCCTTAACCATGTTAATGTAGAGCTTGTTAAAGATCTTTGGGTGCTGAGAGAGTGCCTCTGAGTAGGTAGATCCACTGGAGACGGAGTCTGCGATCGTATCTACCGTGCCCTTCATGATGGCGTTTGGCTCCTGCTTACCCAGAACGTCGAGACTACGGATCAGGGGGAGACCAGAGCCGATGAGGGTAGCGAGCTGGCGCGTGTGCACCATGAGAACCGCTGTCGGGATCTTCTTGCCAGTGACTTTTTCACCCTTCGCGCCTTTGGCCTTGCTTCCTTTACGGCTCTTCTTCTGCGCTGCTTCTTCTGCCGCTTGCTGCGCTGCGATCTCCTCTGCCGAAATAGCGGCTACGGCAGTCGGGTAGAGCCCGTGTTGCTTCAGCGCATTGACCGCCTCCACATCAGTGGCAGCTTCAATCGTTCCCTGAGTTTGCTGTCCGCGAGCATCGAGTGCGGTGTATTGAAATGTAGCCATAGAGTGATCTTAAAATTTAATTACTAGTCAAAAAGATAGTTTTATCTAGTGCACACCGTCAAGAGCGAAGATTCCATTCCTTTCACTTTTTTAGCGAATTCGGACAGATTTTCACATAATAACCACTATGTGCATCATTCAAGGCATCAAGACACAGCGCATTTACCTAATGCACCAATCACTCCAAAGAGAGGAAATTTACAAAGTCCATACCATGTATGCCACTCTCACACCCGCACGATCTCTACCTGCATCTCAGCAAGCACTGAGAGGGTGTCCTCGTCTGCGTCTTTGGTAGTAATGAGGCTGGTCAGGTCCTGACATTCGGCATAGAAAAAAGCGGAGCGCTGCCCAATCTTTGAGGCATCTGCCAGCATACACACATCCTCCGAGTATTCGATCACCCGCTCCTTAAACGCCGCCTGGCGTGAGTTCCGCTCGCTGATCCCCCGGCTGAGGTCTAGCCCACTACCAGAGAAGAACATGCGGTGGATCTTATACCGTCGCAGCGTCTTCTCTGCCGTCAGCCCGATCATAGAGCGCGAGCGTGGCTCAAACAAGCCCCCCGTGCAAATGAGATCCACATGATCCATCGCCCCCATTGCCCCCATTACATCATGGGAGTTCGTGATCACGGTCAGCTCATGCTCTGGGATATATGGGATCATCGTGAGGGCGGTAGAGCTGGCATCGATAAAGATGGTCTCCCCGGGCTGAATACGCTTAGCCGCTGCCCGCGCGATCGCCGTCTTTGCCTCTTGGTTAATCAGCTGCCGCTCCGTCATGCTGAGCTCCCCTGTTACCCGTTTCACAGAGACCGCCCCACCGTGCGAGCGCCGCAGAAGCCCCCGTTGCTCCAACAGCTCTAAGTCCTTCCGGATAGTCTCGTCACTGACCTTTAGAGTGGCAGCGACCGCCTTTGTGCGGATCGTGCCCAAGGTCTTAAGATCCTGTAAAATGTGGTGGTGACGGTTTTCAGCAAGCATAATGACGGAATTCTTTGTTTCGTTGGTTTTTATTGGATTTAATTTGGTTTTCCGTTGACATGCAAGCTTTAGTGTGGATTTCTAAGTGTAATCTAAGTATTTTGATTATGTCAGCTGCGCAAAATAAGAACAAACCACCACGTGCGGTGATCGAGCACATGGTTCGTGAGCAAGTGTACAATCAGATGGGTCTCGCTCTCCCCAGTAGCGCTAAGGCTCCTAATGGCCTAGTCGTCAACGTCAGTGCCAGACACGCACACCTTAC
The DNA here is from genome assembly GCA_964455925.1 of uncultured Verrucomicrobiales bacterium. Classification (GTDB taxonomy): domain Bacteria; phylum Verrucomicrobiota; class Verrucomicrobiia; order Verrucomicrobiales; family Akkermansiaceae; genus WTJZ01. Next base: position 8,530 of record CAYWAG010000008.1, read on the forward strand.
AGAGGAGGCTGTAGAAGCACTCTTCGGCAAGGGGCACAAGCTCACTCCTGGTAAATACCTCTACCAAGAAGGCGCATACGCCGCTAAGGAAACAGTTACGCTCATCGGCCCACGGAGCCGCGTGATCTCTAACCTTCGCATCCTCGGCCCTGCTCGTGACCTGAACCAGGTCGAGCTCGCCTTCACCGATGCGATCTCCCTCGGGTTCGACATCCCGATCCGCATGTCTGGCGATGTCGCAGGCACCCCTGGCTGTATGCTCATGGGGCCAAACGGCTACTTTAAGATGGACGAGGGCGTGATCCGCGCCCAACCACACGTCCACATGCACCCAGACGATGCCGCCTTCTACGGCGTGCAGCACCTCGACCAAATGAAGATGAAGGTTCACAGCCCCTGTTCCGTGACCTTTGACAACATCGTCGTGCGCGTTGACGAGAGCTTCAACCTCGAAGCCCACATTGATACCGACGAGGGCAATGCCTGCGGTCTCACCCCTAACACTTTCTGTGAGCTTATTAAGAAGTAAGCCCACTCCATATATTAACCAACACACACACTAACAACTAATATCACCATGAACAAAGCTCTGGGAATTATTGAAACAAAAGGCTATGTCGGAAGCGTAGAAGCTGCTGACGCGATGGCTAAGGCTGCTGACGTCCAAATCGTTAAGCAACTCCAAATCGGTGCAGGCTTCCTCACCATCCTCATCCAAGGCGATGTCGGCAGTGTAAAGTCTGCTGTTGACGCAGGTGCTGAGGCTGCAGGCCGTGTCGGCGAGCTCTTCGCTGCTCACGTTATCGCTCGTCCTTCTGAATCACTCGCTAAGCAGTTCGGTCTCTAATCCGTCCTTCTTATCATCTTTATTTTAAACCTCTCCAACTACACATTTTATTATGGCTAAACAAGCACTTGGAATCATCGAAACAAAGGGACTCACCTCTCTCATTGAAGCTGCAGACGCGGCGATCAAATCCGCAGACGTCACCATGACAGGCTGGGAAAAGATCGGCTCTGGTCTCGTAGCAGGCTTCTTCACCGGCGACGTTGCAGCTGTTAAGGCTGGCGTTGACGCTGGTGCTGACGCGGCTTCACAAGTAGGTGAAGTAAACTCTGTTCTTGTCATCCCTCGTCCACACGACGACCTCGGCAAGATGGGTGAGTGGCTCTAAGCTCCCACCCCACACATTCCAACAACACATTTATACGATACGAGAACCATGAATATCCTTATTGCAAACTTAGGATCTACCTCCTTCAAGTACCGCCTCTATAAGATCGAAGGTGGGCAGGAGTCCCCTGTAGCTGATGGCTCCTATGAGAACGTCACAAACTACGCCGAAGTCATTAACGACGCCCTCAGCAACCTCACCTCTGGTGGGCACATTGCTCAGATCAGCGACATTGACGCCGTCGGGTTTAAGACCGTTCTAGGTAAAGACTTAAGTGGCTGTGTAGACGACGAGAAGGCGATCATTGCAGCCCTAGAAGGCTTTAAGGAAGTCGCTCCCGCGCACAACCCTCCATACGCACAAGGTATTCAGCAGTTCCGCGACCTTCTTCCAGGCGCTCGCCTCGTCGCGCTTTTTGAGACCGCGTTCTACCAATGGATCCCTGAGGCTGCGACCCGCTATGCGGTGCCAAAGTCTTGGTACGACATCGGTATCCGTCGCTACGGCTTCCACGGAGCCAGCCACAAGTTCATCGCGGAGCGTTCCGCAGAACTCATGGGCCGCGACGACATTGCTCAAAACGTCCGCAAGCTCTACGCTGACGGACCGCAAGAGATTGAGGGCGACCCACTCCGCGTTATCTCCTTCCACCTCGGTGGTAGTAGCTCCTGCACCGGGATTAAGAACGGTGTGGCTATCGGCACCAGCATGGGCTTCTCTCCCCAGAGCGGACTCCCACAGAACAACCGGGTCGGTGATCTGGACTCCGGTGCCATCCCATACGCCATGAAGAAGCTCGGCCTCACCATTGAGGAAGCCGTCAAGCAGCTCACCACAGAGTCTGGCTTCCTCGGCACCTCTGGCCTCAGCAATGACATGCGCGACGTGCAGATCAAGGCCGAGGACGAAGGTGATGCCACCTGCCAGATGTCGCTCGATATCTTCATTAAGTCCTGCCGTAACTGGGCTTCTAGCTACCTCTTTGAGCTCGGCGGACTCGACACCATCGTCTTCACCGCAGGTATCGGTGAGAACGATGCTTGGACTCGTGCTGAGGTCTGTAAGGGCCTTGAGGAGTTCGGTGTTAAGATCGACCCAGAGCGTAACAAAGTGCGCGGTAAGGAGACCCTTATCAGCACCGATGACTCTAAGGTGAAGGTCTATGTCATCCCGACTAATGAAGAACTCGTTCTCGTTCGTGAAGTCCACCAAAAGGTGAACTCCTAATCCCTTTCAAAAAACAACCCCTTTAAAAAACAAACCCCCTAATATTATGGCTAAACAAGCAATCGGAATCCTTGAAACCAAAGGCCTCGCTGGTCTCGTAAACGGCACAGACGCTATGCTCAAATCTGCAGATGTTACCATCGCAGGTCCTATGAAGCAGATCGGAAGCGCTATGTGCAACATCGTCATCGAAGGTGATGTCGCGGCTGTTAAGGCTGCTATCGACGCCGGTGCAGCTGCTGCTTCCCAGATCGGTGAAGTCCTCAGCGCCCACGTCATCGCTCGTCCTGCTGACTCTGTCGCAGACGTTCTCCCATCCAGCGCTCCGGCTAAGAAGGCTGGTAAGTAAGCCCTCGTAATCCTCAATAGAGAGAGCCGCCCTGCCTAGGCTCACGCCCACGCATGGTGCGGACTCTCTCTACTGTTTTTTTCCTCTCCCCCCTCACACAGAATGTTTTTAGCAGAAGTCATCGGACAAGTTGTTTCTACCAAGAAGGATGATTCCTTACATGGTAAGAAGTTACTCGTTCTCCGCCCTCAGCTCGTCGATGAGTCAAACCCTGCCGCCTTTCGTAGTGGATCAAACACGGTTATCGCCATCGATACACTCGGCTCTGGGGAAGGTGACCTCGTCATGTTCTGTCAGGGCAGCTCCGCTCGACAGGCCGAAGGCCTCAGACCCGTCCCTGTAGATGCCGCCGTCGTCGCCATCGTGGACAGCGTCGATGTCCTCGGAAACAAGATTTATAAAAACAGCTAAGAGATAAGAAATTATGGACCAAGCAACTATTCAGAGTGTGGTCGAGAGCGTGCTCTCCCAGCTCAACACGGGTGCAGCTGCTCCTGCTACTGCTCCTTCTGGTATCCCCGCCGCTCCTACCGGTGCCATCCCTGCTGCTCCGTCACACGATGACGGTGACTGTGCCTGTGCTAAGAAGCCAGGCGTCGGTGGCGAATACGGGGTCTTCTCCTGCGTCTGTCAGGCTGCCAATGCCGCCCAAGACGCCTTCGAACAACTTAAGGCTCTCGGCATCGAAGGACGCCGCCGCGTCATCGAGATCGTCAAGGAAATCTGCACCTCTAACGCAGAGTCCTGGGGTCAGTTCGAGTTCGACGAGACTAAGATCGGCCGTCTCGACCACAAGATCGAGAAGCTTCAAATCGTAGACAAAGTTCCTGGCGTAGAGTGGCTCAGCCCGAACGCCATGAGCGGTGACCACGGTATCACCCTAGAGGAGTACGCTCCCTTTGGTGTCATCGGTGCCATCCTCCCTGTCACGCACTCCGTCCCGACCCTTACTGGTAATGTTATTAACATCGTAGCCGCTGGTAACGCCGTTCTCTTTAACCCCCACCCAGGTGGAGCAAAGAGTGCTGCTATGGCGACCCGTGCTTATAACCAAGCCATCGAGAAAGAGCTCGGTATCTCGAACCTCATCTGCACCATCGAGAGCCCAACCATCGAGACCTTTAACGAAATCTGCGACAACGATAAGATCGCCATGCTCGCCATCACCGGTGGCCCTGCCGTCGTAAAGGCAGCCATGAAGTCTGGCAAGCGTTCCATCTGTGCAGGCCCTGGTAACCCAGTGGTCGTCGTTGATGAAACCGCTAACCTGGATAAGGCTGCTGCTGGTATCATCGCAGGAGCCTCCTTTGATAATAACCTCCTCTGCATCGGTGAGAAGTCTGTCTTCGTCGTCGAGTCTGTCTTTGACCAGTTCATGGCAGCTATGGAACGTGCAGGCGCGCTTCGCCTCACGCCTACTCAGGTCGACACTCTCTCCGCAGTAGCGTTCAACATCGAGAACGGTGGCGGCGGCTGTAACAAGCCTGTCCTCAACCGTGACCTCATTGGTGTTGATGCTGGCGTTCTCGCTAAGCACGCAGGTGTTCCTGGTAGCGTCACCACCGACCTCGTCTTTGGTGAAACCACCGCAGATCACCCATACGTCCAGAAGGAGCAAATGATGCCTATGCTACCGATCGTCCGCGTTCCAGACTTCCGCACCGGAGTCGCCCTTGCTAAGGACGCCGAGCACGGATACGGCCACTCCGCTGTCATCCACTCCAACAACGTGGACAACATGACCTACATGGCGCGTGAGATGGACACCACCATCTTCGTGAAGAACGGAGCCTCTGTAAACGGCCTCGGTCTCGGAGGAGAAGGATACCTCTCCTACTCCATCGCCACCACTACTGGAGAAGGCATCACCACGCCTAAGACCTTTACCCGCACCCGTCGCTGTGTGGTCGTAGAGAACCTCCGTATTGTCTAATTCATCCGGAATCCCACACCCTCTCCCCTTGCCCTTATGCTAGATGCCATCGTAGTCGGACACGCAGTCGCCACTGTAAAGGACCCTTCCCTAGAAGGCGTCCCGCTCATGCTCTGCCAGTTTCTGGATGCCGATGGCAACCCCGCAGATAAGTGCCCCGTGGCAGTCATTGACACCATCGGAGCCGGGCTAGGACAACGGGTGGTGGTGAGCACAGACGGGGGACGGGCTAAGGCCCTACTCGGGTTCGAGCGGGCTCCGGTCCGGATGTTTATCCAGTGCCTCGTAGATGAACCTACAGAGGAAGCGGAGAACGAGGAACCCTTCACCCTCTCCTACACCTAAAATCACGTTACACCTTAACCTACTAGTACTATGAGAATCGGGCACGTCATCGGGAAAGTCACCTGCAGCATCTACGAGGAGCCACTACGCGCTGCTCGCTGGCTGGTCGTCAACCCCATCGATACGGACCAACTCAACACCTGTATCACCCAGCGCCCCTCTCTTACTACTACTCCTACCCTCGTCGTCTATGATAACCTAGGCGCAGGTGAGGGAGACATCATTGGCTTTGTCGAAGGCGCGGAAGCGACCGCAAACTTCGAAGGGCCCTGTCCCATAGACGCCTTTAACCTCGCGATCTTCGACACCATATCCTACACCCCCACCACATAACTAACCCCTTTCTCTTCATCTACCCATGAAACAAGTAATCACCGCTAATGCCGTCAGAGACCTCATCTCCAGCGGCGCTGGACTTGGGTCTATCCCATCAGATGCCATCATCACTCCTGGCGCCCAAGATGCGATCAACGCCTACAACAACAAGAGCCAGTTCACCAGCAGCTCCTTCTCCGCTAGCTCCAGCGTCACCGCTCCAGCCGCTAGCAACGACCGCTTCCCACCCCTCCCTGCAGGCGTCCCAACCGTCCCACCAGAACCAATCGTCCCGAGTGCCGAATACATCTGGGTTCCCGGCGGAGACCCAAAGACCCCAGAGGAGATCCAACGCTTCTTCTACTCCCCAGAGATCGTTGCTCTGAAGGAAGAGATGGTCAACGTTGCCCGCAAAATGTGGAAGCGTAACATGGTAGATGGTAACGGTGGTAACATCACCGTCCGTGTCGGTGACAACCTCGTGCTCTGCACCCCGACCCTCCGTTCCAAAGGCGAAGTCCTCGTTGACGAGATCGCCCTCATCGACCTCGATGGTAACCAAAAAGCGGGCTGGCGTAAGCGCACCTCCGAGGCTCTTACCCACCTCGCCATCATGAAGGTGCAGCCGAAGTGTAAGTCCGTGATCCACGGTCACCCACCATACTCCACCGCCTTCGCCGTAGCGAACATCGAGCCACCAACCTGTCTCTGCTCCGAGGCCGAGATCTTCACTGGCCCGATCAAGCTCGTCCCATACTTCACCCCAGGTAGCCACGAGCTCACCGTAGCTGTGCGTGACACCGCTAAGGACAACCCAGCCATCCTCCTCGCCAACCACGGCGTTATGGCATGGGGTAACGACGTCGAGGACGCCTACTGGAAGATGGAAAACATGGAGACGGCCTGTCAGACCGTCACCATCGCAGCTGGCCTCAACGGCGGCAAGCTCCCCACTATTAACAACGCGGGAATGAAAGACATCTTCGAGATTCGTCGCTCCATCGGTATGGAAGACCCACGCGAAGGTCTAGAAGAGTGCCAACTCTGTCAAAACGACGACTTCGGCACCACCGCCGTCTGCGAAATCCCCGCAGCCGCCCCCGCTAACGAAGGCACCGTCCTCAACTCCGACGCCGAAGCCCTCGTCAAAAAACTCACCGCCGAAATCATCGCAAAAATGGGCTAAGCCCTAACCAAGAGAGGGAGTCAAACAAGACTCCCTCTCTCACAATTCATAACCGCTAAATACGCTAAATTCCGCTAAAAAAATTACAGCTCGAGTCTCAACTACAACTGAGCCTGAGAAAACCTCCAAGCGGAAAATCAACCTCAGAACCACCTAAGGCCCCCAACCTTAAAAAATTTTAGCGGAATTTAGCGTATTTAGCGGTTAAAAAAAATCCAGTGCCCCCGATCCTAGGCACCTAAAACTTAAAACCTAACACCTAAAACCTACAACAACATGAAAGTTTCCATCATCGGCGGCGGTGGCCGCGTCGGCTCAAACGCCGCTATCTGTCTCCAATGCGCCGGCATCGTCTCTGAAATCCAAATCATGGACGCCAACCCAGAAGTAGCCGAAGGCGAAGCCCTCGACCTCCTTCACGGCTCCTCCTCCCTCCACGACCAGCGCATCTACGCCGGCGACTACGACCGCGCTGCAGACTCCGACATCTTCATCATCACCGCCGGCCTCCGCCGTAAGCCAGATGAAACCCGTCTCGACCTCATCCAGCGCAACGTCGGACTCTTCACCCAGATCCTTCAGAGCATCAAGACCGCAGGCATGAAGCAAGACGCCATCGTCTTCGTCGTCTCAAACCCAGTCGACATCCTCACGCACCTCGCCGTCAGCTACCTCGGCCTTCCAGACAACCAAGTCATCGGCCTCGGCACCATGCTCGACACCGCCCGCTTCCGCTCCCTCATCGCAGACGGTCTTAACCTCGCCCCAACGCAGGTAAAAGCCCTCATCCTCGGTGAACACGGAGACTCCATGTTCCCAGTCTGGTCCTCCGCTACCGTCGGTGGTCTCCCTCTCTCCGGAGTCAAAGGCTACGACGCCAACTTCCAACGCGCCGTCTTCGAGCGCACCCAAAAATCCGGCGCCGAAGTCATCTCCCGCAAAGGCGGAGCCGGCTGGGCCGTAGGCGCCACCATCGCCGAAACCGTCCACTCCATCGCCCTCGATAAAAAACAACTCCTCCCCGTCTCCAGCCTCCAAAAAGGCGCCGCCTACGGCCTCAGAGACGTCTGTATCAGCGTCCCCACCATCCTAGGCCGCAACGGTGTAGAACAACACATCGAACTCGACCTCTGGCCAAAAGAACGCCAACAACTTAATGCGTCTTCCCACGCGCTGAAGAACATGCTGCGTAGCATTGCTTAAGCACTAGGCTAAGAGCTTAAACTAATACAAAACCGCCCCTAGAGCTGCGCTCTAGGGGCGGTTTTTTTGTCATTGACAAGATGAGCCGTGAATTATACTCCTATAAAAATCGTTATTTTTCCGCTAATTTCAAAAGATCAACTGATTAATCATTACGAATCATTACATTAATTTTACATTGACACCCATGAATCACAAGTAAAACCCAACTAACTAATAAAACAAAACTCATACATCCACCTACGATAACACATTCATTCTCAAACTAAATGAGCAAGCAACATGAAGAACATGACACAGAGTCATCTCACCCAATAGCTGAAGCTATAGATTCCGCCCTACATAAATACCGTGATATTGAATTTTCCACCAAACTCTTTGTGCCTATAGCTGCAACTTTTACAGGATCAATAGCAAATGAGGCCGTATCAACTCTAAATAGATGTAGTAGTGAAAGCAATGAAAAGACAGCAGATACTGTAGAGTTTTCAGAAGCCTTCTTGATATGGGATAGAGTAAGACAGTCTGAAATACCAAAAGTATTAATGGAGAGCCTTTACTTAGGTATATTTTCTACTTTTGACGCTTTCACCGGGAAACTTCTCGAAATAATTTACAAGAAAAAAAGTGATCTATTTCGGAGTTTAAACCAAGAAATTAGTGTTTCCGAAATACTTAAGTATTCCAGTTTTGAGGAGTTAAAATACTCTATATTAAATGACGAAATCGAATCTTTTCGACGAGACAGCTACGTTACACAGTTCAAAAATTTAGAAAAAAAATTTGGTTTGAAATTAAGAGATTTTGACAACTGGCCTAAATTTGTAGAGATAACACAAAGAAGAAACCTTATCACGCACTGCGAAGGCATTGTCTCGGAGCAATACTTAAAAGTATGTAAAGAGAATAACGTAGATTTACCAGACAACTTAAACGAAGGTGAT
>CAYWAG010000009.1:0-6689 GCA_964455925.1 uncultured Verrucomicrobiales bacterium
TGGGCTTTCTCCCCTATCGGGGAGACCGTGTTGCGAAGTTTATTGTGATAATACTCCCTCACCTGAATAATTACACCCCAACGCCTCACTTAAAGTGCAGCGCCTTTGTGTGGATCTGCACTTGGCTGCTCACAGACACGAGGCGTTCTAGGGTAGGCGGCGCGAGGTCCACTCCTCCTTCTGGAACAGGTAGGTTCATCGTCCAGAAGATGCTGTTCATAAAGGACTTAAAGAAGTGTGGGTTCGCCCAAGTATGGTACATATGCGCTGAGGTCATGGCGACAGAGCGCCCCCCGTCCTCGCGATCATAGGCCCAATACGTAGGCTGGACGCGCCAGGTGGACTTATCTTCGCGCACTTGCCCCGCATAGTTAGGCGCAGGGGCGGTGTGCAGGAAGGTGACTCGCTCCGTCTGCGGGGTTCTGGACTCTGCCCCTTCCGTGAAGAAGTTAAAGTAATACTCATCCTGCAGCTCGTAGCTCTCTGGTAGCCCATTACTAATGGGGTGTTCCTGATTCACCTTCAGCTCCAGCACAGGGTACTTCCACGTCCAGCTACTATCCTTCCCCTGCCCGCGCTCGTGCCAATGGTACACCGCGCCGATCCACTTACGCATCAGGGCGGCATTCTCCTCATGATGCTCACCAAACTTCAGCGAGGGCGCATCGGTAGCCCAGTGCACCACGATCAGCCCGGCCTTGCTCTTCTGCAGTGCGGAGTCCAGATGCTGGGTGTGCATCGTGATGTTCTGCTGGTTCACAAGGGCATGGCTGGGCCCCCCGTCACTGGAGAGGATGATGAGGTCTGCCTGCTCTACAAGGGTGAGGTCCTGCGGGTAGTTATGCGAGGTAGTGACCTGGAACTGCTCACCTAGGGCGGATTCCCCGATCATCTCCTTTAGCAGCTGCGCGACCTCCTTATTATTATGGCAGTAATCTGCATGGGAGGAGCGGCTGTAGATGATGTGGATCTTCTTAGCATCCTGCACGCTGGCTAGCCCCAGGCTAGAGAGGAGCACGCTGAGGATAAGGGTAGTGAGGAATGAACGTTTCATACGATAGGGTGGCGCGGTAGTGGGATTACTTCAGGGTCTTAATGTAGCTGACGAGGTCGACCATGGTTTGGTCTGGGAAGTTCCCAAAGCTGCTGGGCATGAACGAGGTGTTCACGTGGCGTTGCTGACGGATACGGTGACGCGGGATGAACTGCTTTGCCCCTCCCATGTAGGCGAGAGTGACGCCATAGTCGGTGTTACTATACATGTAGCCCTCGTGGATATCACCACTCACGGTAACGACACGATAGATACGGTATCCGCCCTCGACCGCCTCGTTCGGCTTCACGATAGCGGTGAGCAGGTGATGGATGTCACGGTTAGCAGAGCCATCCAGAGCGGGAGCAATGTCATACCCTTGCCCTCCTGCCTGGTGACAGGCGAGACAGGAGTTAAACATGGCTTGCCCGATCTGAGGGTTCCCCTCTAGGGTTTCGGTCGCCTTAATGTATTGCGCCAGCTTCTGCGTGCGCTCTTCCTCTGCGGCGGCATGCTTAGCCTGCCCTTCCTCTAAGAGACGGGCAGATACTGGATGCGCTGCATTAAAGGAGGCGATGCGCTCACAGAGCTCTGCGGACAAGCCACTGGTAGGCAGGAGATCTTCTGCAAAGAGCTCCAGCAGGAGGGCTGACCCTGTAGAGGTTTGGGCGAGAGCACTCACGAGCGACTCCTGGTCTGCCGGGGTGAGACTAGCGGCGAGCGCCTGGGCTGCCTTATAGACCTCGGCCTTCTTATAACGAGGGTAGAGACGGGAGAGAGCGCGCGCCTTGTTGGCGAGACTCGCCTGTGGGGACTGCACCAGTCTGAGCAAGATGCTACCACCCGCACCAGGGTTAATGCCGATGGCATCGATCATGTCCGCGGACACATCCTCTGGCTTCAGTCGCAGCCCATGCTTTGGTAACTGGTGGTCAATGGCGTCAGAGCGGAAGGCATTCGCGACCTTCATCACTAATGGGCGGTGCTCATCAGAGTCCACCAGGTTCTTCATCCCTGGGATCACAGCCTTATGGAGGAGCTGGGAGTCTACCTCTGGCTGCACCTCTAGCGCGAGCTGCAGAAACTCTGGCGTGGAGAGCTGTGGACGAATGAGGTCAAACACCTCTTTTGACTCGACGAGGGGAACGACCGACATGAGTAGCTCCTTATCGATCTTCTGCCCCTTCCAGTTCTGGATAAAGAGCTGCTTCTTTAGGGTATGGCCCACCGCCTCAGTCGCCCAGTCAAGGCTGTGCTGTGGCAGGGACTTTGCCCGATCAGATTGGAGAAATTCGCTCAGCTCCGTGGGATAGAGCTCGAAGGCCTTACGCGCTAAGAAGCGCTGGAAGTTCGCCTCATATCCATGACCGAAGCGGTTCGAGCTACCAGCAGGAACACAAGCGTTCATGAGAAGAGCGATGGAATCTTGGTTTGCGACATTAATCTCTGCGAGCGTGCGGAGCACTTGCTCCCTCACCATATAGTGCGGATCGTTGGCAAGTGGAGTCACAAGCTCTACGACTTGCTCGATGGAGGGCTGAAAGGTCGCTATAGAACGCACGATTTCACGACGGAGATCTGGATCGCCATCGTTAGACACCGCGATCATAAAATCATGCTGGTATGCACCGAGACCCTCTAATGCCCAGAGGGTATGGATACGTGTCGTGGCATCCAGAGTCGAGTTATGGAATTGCGCCGTCAGGGCAGGGACCAGCTCTTGGGCATCACGATCGACGATCTGCTGCCATGCCGCCCGCTTCTGCCAGATGATCGGCGCGGTGAGATGGGAAACGAGCTCCGCGTTAGGAACAGTCTTGAGGTTAGGGATCTGCCCAGGGACCTGGCTCTCATGGCGTACTCGCCAGATACGGCCGTGCGCCTTATCACGATCTGGGTGATCACGGCTGACCTCGTTATGCGAGACGACCTTATTATACCAGTCCACGATGTAGAGACAGCCATCAGGGCCGAACTCGAGGTTCACGGGGCGGAACCAGTCATCAGAGCACGTGAGGAAGTCCGCCTTATGCTCCGAGACCAGGGATCCATCTGGGTTACGGTCACACACCACGGAGTTAATGGTGTTAGTGATCGGGTTCGCCAGGAAGCCGATGTTCTGCCACTCTGCCGGGAAGCCGGCAGCGCCATTCTCATCGAAGGCGAGGCTAGAGAGCCCCGTTCCACCGACACGGAACTGATGCACGGGTGCCGCAATCGGCTGGTAAGGGCGGATCTTATCGTTACCAATGCTGGGGTAGCCCATCATCGGGTGAAAGGGAATGAGACTAAAGGACATATCATTCGCCTCGGTACCATACCACTGCCCCTTAGCCTTCAGCTGGAACCCCCAAATATTGTTGATCCCGTTGTTCAGCACCTCGATGCGCTCCCCATCCAGAGAGAACCGAGCGATCTTACTGTATTGAATGTGTTGTGTATTACCGGATTTGACCGCCTTTACCTTACCGGCATTCAGTGCTCCGTGTGAGAAATGCACCCACTCACCGGGACCACGCACCAGCAAATGGCTCATCGTGTGCGAGTCATTAAACCCAAAGCCGGTGAGCACCGTCTCATGACGATCCGCCTGATCATCCCCATCGGTATCCTCAAAGTAGAGCATCTCTGATCCATGCGCCACATACACACCGTTCTTATAGGGCAGAATACTCTGCGGGATCGACAGCCCATCAGCATAAACCTTGATTTGCCCTTCCACCTTCTGCGTAGGATCTTCAATGAGAAGAATCTTATCCTCCCCCTTGGTCTTCATCTGGTAGAGATCCTTCACCCGCTTATACTCGGGGAACTTCTGCTCCACCAGCGCAGGGTCATCCTCCAGATACTTTAGGAGATCCCCCCAGGACATGCCCGACACAGGATCTAGCGGATACATCTGTGCGGTCTGCGTCCACATGCGCCCCGCATCATCAAAGGCGATGTCGATAGGGTTAATGAGACCGTTCTCCTCAGAGGCGACCAGCTCAATGACAAACCCCTCTGGGAGCGTAAATGTTTCTTGCTGCTCAGCAGGCGTCAGCGCGCCCTTTCGATCAGAGAGCGTCTTGACCGCATTCCCCTGAGAATGCGCCACTAAGCTCGTGCAGGCAAGTAGTAGTGCGATTTGGTTTTTAATCATAATAAAGTTTTTTGATGGGAGTTGACTCCGTTCTTTTCGTTGGTTGAGATTAGTAAGTTACTAGCAAAGCGCAAGCTTCGGAACTTCATGCTGAGTGTTCTGTTTTTTTTGGGGGATGAAGATGGCATTTCATCACTCTAGCTAATCATAGTTGGTATCTGAGACCTAAAAACACACACAGAGATCTGATTTTCTTTAGCGAAATCCACCCGACCCGCTTGGTGCAGACCACCATCGGAGGTCGCGCCCTTCTAATGACGAAAAGAGAGCGGACACAGCCTGCCACATGGCTACAAACATCGACACAACAAGGAGAAAGGCTCGAACAAGAAGGCATTGGATATTCATGAGAGTTTATTAGTCCCGGAGTAGGCAATGATGGGCGGGTGGATTGCCTCATCACACTATTATAATAGTCGCGGCACCACCCGCTCTGGGACAGCGCCCCGCCATAAAAGCAACAACTCACCATCCACTAAGGGGGATACAGACCCTAAGGGAATCCAAGATGCCCTCATGAGATGATAAAAAACATGCCTGGACTGTCCACACATTCCCCTGCCCTCTCCTAGAAATGGTCGTGAGTTCATTTCACGAACTCTTCTTAATTATAACCAAATACTAGACGATGAAACTTAAATCATTACTCCTCACCGGCGTGCTTGCGCCTACATTCGTGTCTGCCCAGACATACACCTGGAACCCTGCTGCCACAGCCACCTTCGATCAGTCCGCCCCTCTCTTTACAGACGGCGCGAACTGGGGAGGAACCGCTCCAACAGCAGGCTCATCTATCATCCTAGACACCGACAATGCTGTTAACGCTGGTGGAGTAACCAACCTCGGCGCGGCAGCAGAGCTACGCCTCAACGTTAACTCCACCTTCACCGTCGCTGCAGGCCAAAGCATCACTACGACTGGTTCCTCTTCTCTTGTCGACTATGCTGACCTTACCATCCGTGATGGTGGAGTGCTCGATGTCTACGGAAACGTAAACATCTCGGCTGAAGTGTCCAACATTGGCGACCGCATCATTACAACACCAGGCTCTACTCTCCGCCTCCACTCAGGATCTAATGTCCAGACACAGTTTTTCCTCCCGTTCGGAGCAACAGAGTATGTGATCGACTCCGCTAGCGACACTTTCTCATTCTCTAGCACCAGCAATGCGAGCTTTGAGCTTGGAACCGGGATTGGCTTTGACCTTTCTGGCCTTACAGGTTCTGTAGACGGGATCTCCTTTGATCTCTTCACCGGGACACTCACTGGCGCATACGATGACGCGACCACCTATGTCACAGGTGGTGATTACGCAGCTACGATTAACCAATCCGGCACTGGAGCAGGACAAACCCTCAGCGTCACTTTCACAGCTGTGCCAGAGCCAAGCTCTGCGGCATTACTTGGTCTTGGTGCACTCAGCATCATCGCCCGTCGTAAGCGATAATCCGCTATTCTGCGACTCCCCACCATCCCAGCAACGGCAACTCAGTGCGACCTTCTGCACTATGTTGACGTTGCTTTTCTATTACCACAACCATTATCACAATACACGACAATCTTCGCACCTCCCTACCCATGGTAAAAAATTGTCGTGCAGTCTGAACCATCATAAAACACGTATAAAAAATAATAACTTGTCCCGAAAAATCGCTGACCAGTACTAAAATTACGCAGATATAGTTAAAAACATATCTCTAACATCTGAACTATGAAATACACCATACTAGCATTATCCTTGATCTCGCAGTTAGGAAAACCACGGAGACACGGAGCGCACGGAGCTTTCATTAAACTTGATCTAATGAGAATCTAAAAAATACTTAAAATCGCTTTATTAAATCATTTTGTGAGTGTAAGGGACATAAAATTACCTTCACCTACTGGGTGAAAGCGTCCGATGACTAGAATATGTTGTAAATCCTATTCCTCCGTGCTCTTCGTGTCTCCGTGGTTCAAATCAACTGAGGATTTTAGGATTATCAGCCCTGACATCGATTGCATCTGCGACTACACTCTACCCCTAGACCACTCAGCAGATACGCTTAACATCGCAACGGATGATACAAACACATCACTCACTAGTAGCTACACAGGGACGAACTACAGTGTGAGTTACGAGTTAAGCCACTTTAACACCGCTAACCCATCCACTCTAGTCATCGACTCTACTGGTATCCATGGGGACTCTGGTAGGCTTAGGGTAAGGAAGAGTCCTACGTGTTACCGCGGGGACTAAAGTCCCCGTTCCGCTTCTCCTGTAGTATTCATCTTCCAGTCCCCCTTGCAACTACCGGAATAGTTACACCTCTGCCAAAATTATCCAGCCATCGGCTCCTTATCACTCAGAAAATCTCAAAACACTGTCCTGTTGGGTGTACGAGCTCCCCTAGGTAGGAGTAAGTTCTTCGATGAAAGAGCTGATTAACAACCTAATAAACATGAAATATACGACATCCGTCTTACTCGCCCTCGCATGTGGCTCAGTTGCCCATGCAGCAAACCTCCTCACCT
>CAYWAG010000009.1:6789-10469 GCA_964455925.1 uncultured Verrucomicrobiales bacterium
GTCTTACTCGCCCTCGCATGTGGCTCAGTTGCCCATGCAGCAAACCTCCTCACCTTTGATGGTGGCACAACAGCAAGCACGATCAACTCCTACCTCACAGCTAGCTACACTGCTCCGAACACAGGTCAGGCAGACATCAACTTCACAGACTCCTACTATGTAGACGCCGCAAGCGTTGGAGCTACCATGTCCTCATCCGACATCTACGTCTCATTCACCGTTACCGCCCAGAACCTAGGCGCCACTGAGACTATCGACATTAACTCCACCTCTTTTGACTACAACACGTTTGACTTAGTAGATCCATTCTTTGGCAATGTCTCTATGTATGTAGACTCAGGATCTGGATACGGTGCTGCCGTCGCATCTGCAACAGGAGTAGAGAACACCGGCTCAGCTTACTACTTCTCTACCCTAAGCGACGCGACCTCATACAGCCTCTCTAACGGAGACTCACTCACCTTCGGATTTTCTTTCGAAGATGCATCCGGCAGCTCCGCTCGTATCCACATGATCGATGACTTCACGCTTGATGGAAATGTAAACCTCGTCCCAGAGCCAACATCTGCGGCTCTTCTCGGTCTTGGTGGCCTAGCGCTCCTTACGCGTCGTAGCCGTCGTTCTTAAGCGACTATCTACCAATATCTAGGTTTCTCCCAGGTCATTGGTAACAACACAATAGCACCTCCCATGTAGGCGCTATTTTTATTATAATGACCAGAAGGGGGAATGTCCGATTAAGCCTCCTCATTCACTATAATACAGTTCAGTTTTTTACACGAACAAACTGCTCCACCCATTCAACAATATGAAATACACAATACCCACATTATTCAGCCTCGCATGTGCTTCACTCTCGCTCAGCCATGCCTCTACCTTCGTTACCTATGATGGTTCGGCAGCGGCAAGCACACTGAGCTCATACGTCACATCTAGCTATACTGCTACGAACACAGGTGCTACAAACGTCAACTTCACGGACTCCTACTATGCAGACGCCCTGAGCGTAGGATCCACCATGTCCTCATCTGACATTTATGTCTCATTCACGATTACCGCCACAAACCTAGGCGCTAACGAGTCTATTGATATTACCTCCACCTCTTTTGACTATAACACGTTTCAGCTACAAGATCCCTTCTTTGGCAATGTCTCTATGTACGTTGATTCAGGATCTGGTTATGGAGCCGCAGTCGTATCCGCCACGGGAGTGGAAAACCCAGCTGCCACTACCTACTTCTCTACCTTAACCGATGCTACTACATACTCCCTTGCGAATGGAGAGTCCCTCACCTTCGGATTCTCTTTTGAAGATATATCCACCAGCACTGCTCGCTTCCACATGATCGATAACTTCACCGTAGAGGGCGATGTAAACCTGGTTCCGGAGCCAACATCAGCGGCTCTTCTTGGTCTCGGTGGCGTTGCACTACTGACACGCCGCAATCGCCGCGCCTAAGCAAACTTCTACTATCCGATAGTAGGAGTTTCGCTATAAACGTCGTATAAAACCAATAGCGCCTCATGCCAGAGGCGCTATTTTTTTCTAACCCCCCCTAACTGAATAGTTACAAATTTAATAACGCCTTTCGACTACCCTAGAACGGGCTAGCTCCTTACTAAAAAAGGGATGACTAGCGCGTACTATTGAGCCATGCACAGCGGACTGGTGGCAGCGCTCTTTCTCCGCTCTTATCGCAAACACATAAACCCTTACTACAATGCAACACCTACGCTTTTATTTTTACAGCCTATTAACAATCTTCTTTATTTATGTATCTCCAGCACAGACTACAGCTAATACCTTCTCCTCGCTTCAGGCGGGGGAGGTTGCCCCATCAACGTTCGATGCATTATGGGCGGATTATGATCCACGTGCAGAGCCGTTACGGGCAGAGGTTATTGCGGAGTGGGAAGAGGATGGGGTCATTCTCCAAGTAGTAAGGTACCTAGCAGGCGTCTTTAAGGGCGAGCCTGCAATGGTTGCGGGCGTGTATGGTTATGCAAAGGAGCATAAGGAGCAACGTGATCTGCCAGCGCTTATTAATATCCATGGAGGGGGGCAATTCGCGGATGCGAAGGCCGTCATCTCTAATGCCAAGCGTGGATATGCAACTCTGTGCATCTCATGGGCAGGGCGTATCACATCTTCCCAATATAGGGTCACGAGCAAGGAGGCAAAGCTCCTATGGAGCGGAAAGACGGATGACCCTGCATACCGAGTGATGACAGACTGGGGTGCAGTGGATGGGTATCATGCCCCATGTCGTAATAAGCGCAGTGCCTCCAGCCGCATAGCACCACATGAGTTAACGCTTGATCAGATAGAATCCCCTCGTAATAGCCTGTGGTTCCTGGCGACAGTAGCGGCGCGGCGTGGGATCACCTATCTAGAGCAGCAGCAGGAGGTCGATCCTGAACGGATCGGGATCTATGGTCACTCTATGGGCGGAAAGATCACCGTGCTCACCGCTGCGGCTGATAATCGGCTGAAGGTAGCGGTGCCTACCTGTGGTGGGATCTCTAACTACCAGAACCCCAAACAGCTGTATAATAGTACGCTAGGGGATCATGTCAACTTAGCACAAATTACCTGCCCCCTGCTTTTCCTCAGCCCCGCCAACGACTTCCATGGCGATATCTATGACTTACCTGAGGCGACCACCCTTCTGAACAGCCCTGCATTCCGTGTGAGTTCTGCTCCACACCATAATCACCAAGACAGTGCACCATACCTCGTCACGGGCTTTAAGTGGATAGACCATTACCTACAGGCTGCCCCCGCATTACCAGAGACCCCTGACACAACGCTGCAGCTAGCAACCTCCACGGGAGTACCAGAGATGACCGTGAGAGTGGACGCCTCATACCCGGTGAAGGAGGTCAACATCTTCTATACGCAACAGGGGATTCCCTCTGGGTCGCCCTTAGAGAAGGGGAACCCTCGCTTCAAATACTGGCACCATGCAGCTGCCGTACAGGAAGGAGAGACCTGGAATGCCAGCTTACCACTAGCATCTACTGACCGGGAGCTATGGGTCTATGCCAATGTGACGTATACACTCCCAGCAGAAGAACAGGTAACGAATTACTACTACGCGCCTGTCATGAGCGACGAGATCGTCCTCTCCTCTGTCCTAGAGCGTATCACAGTGCAGGAGCTCAGCGAGACCCCAGCACAAGCGACACTCCAGCCCTCACGCGTGATCGAAGACTTCTCCACGAACTGGCAATATGGCTGGTTCCGCTATGACCCAGCTAAGTTCCAGTGGGCTAGAAAGACCAACAAGTTATCCTCCCCTATCTGGAAAGCACCTCATGAGAGCGTATGCCTCGCCGTCCAGGTCACTTCATCAGAGCCAAACATACTCGCCCTACGACTAGACTCTTATGCGACCGAACTCCAACTGCGAGGCAACGGGGAAGTGGAAACTTTTACCCTTAAGAAGGAGGACTTTAAGAACGCTTCTGGTCAAACACTCAAGACCTGGGCGGAGGTAACCCAGCTGGAATATGCCCCGTATATTTCCATCAGCTCTCATTTTAACCATAATGGGATCACTAAATCGGATCGACTCACCCTGGGTTCTCGCTCCTGGAAGGGTAGTCCCCCAGCGCTCTCCAAGCTCTCCTGGGAAGCAACATCGTCCAGCTTAGACTAAGCCAAGGGAGTGACGGCG
>CAYWAG010000009.1:10569-15835 GCA_964455925.1 uncultured Verrucomicrobiales bacterium
GAGACGCCGTCACTCCCCTGCCAATGTCACACTCCTGAAAAGAGTTCGCTTAGCGCTTCGTTACTTCTCCCGTGAAGAGGTCTTCGATTTCCGTCTCACTCTTAACGATGATCGCGGTGCCTCCTGTTTCCTCTGCCATGACCTTTAAGTCATCTTTAGCCTTCGGCTCTAGGAGGGAGACGGTATTGATGACTATGCTGTGACGTCTTGCCGTTGTCCCGATCTCCTCTGCGACCGCTCTACCACTCGGTCCATTACTCCCATCTGTCATAAAGACGATGACATCTGGCTTAGGCTTCAGCTCGAGCGCCTTTCGGAGGGGCTTAGCCCATTCTGTGCCATGAGCCAGCGGCGTGCTTTTGATTTCATCGATCGAAGTCTTGATATTCTCAGCAGTTGGCTTAGTCCATACAGGTTCGAACTTCCTCAGTTCCCTTTCATCAATTTTTCTCCATCCAACAGTCCAGTCGACCGTTTTACCATTAGTGATAGAGGTAGCGGTTAGGATTTCGCGTCCATCAGCCCCCATCGACAGCTTGTCAGAGGATGCCCAAACTGGACCGGCAAAGAAGATGAGCGAATATTCTGCTCCGCCCTCCAGGTCTTTGACAGAGCGGGTGAGTTCTTCTCGCATCAGGCGGTCTCGTAACCCTGCCATTGATCCAGAGTAGTCGATCACGTAGGCAATCCTTGTCCCTGAGACAGTCGACCCAAAGAAGGTGGTAGCACTGCTAGTCTCCTCACCGAACCCGAAGCCCATGCCGAAGTCACTGGCACTCCCAAAGTCGGGTGCGTCCACGCTGACCATTTGGTTTGTGTCGGGGACAGAGACTGCAGTGGGGGCAGTAGTAGTGATCACATTTGCCACGGCGGAGGAAGCAGCAGGCGGGGTCGGTGTTTGGCGGGTCTGCTTCTTAATAGTCACGTCCTTGGTGGTTTCCTTCTCTGCAGGCGGAGCTTGGTAGGAGATGATGGTCTCGATCTTCTTCTCTGGAATGAAGATAAAGAGGGCCTGAAGGATCCCGCCGAGCAAGGCAATCACGGCGATGGAGATGAGAAAGCTCATTAAGGTTGACCTCTTCTTCTGCTGATCAAGCTGAGCTTGTGCCTCTTGTGAAAGTTGAACGTGGATACTCATACTGCTATGTATAGGAGACCTGGATCAGCAATAAGGACGTATCAGCGTATTTATTGCCTAATCACTCTAAAAAAAGCGAAAAAAGTAAAAAAAAATTTCGTTTTGACTACTTTTTTACAATAAACCAATTAACGCACGATGATATTAAAGGCTTGCTCAGAGCGGATGTACTTTCGCACATAATTTTGATCTTCCTGAGAAGAGATAATGACTGCTTGAAGCTTAGGGAGATTGACAGTTGTGGCGCTTATACGCAGCCCAGACACCTGTGATAAGTCTAGCTCCTCACATGTACACCCCTGGAGCATAGAGAGATCTAATGGTTTTTCTGAAATCAGGCGAATCTTCTTCACATCCAGATAGGACAAAAGCGACTCATTACCAAGGTGTCTCAGTAGTTTGAGCGGGTGCTGGCTACTAGAGGAGCAAAGCGTAATAGAATGAGGGTAGTACTGATGGTCGATATTCAGACTATGAGCGTTCTGTGCCTGCAGAAGGCAGAGGACAGGTGTGAGATACGAGATCCCAGGACGATCTAAGGAATGATCATAGGCGACCATAAATTGATGTAACCTCGGTAAGATCGGAGCCAGATACTCTGGTAAGGCACGCGCATACGTCTGGGAAAAATAGTGATCGAGCGCGGATTGGGAGGGGCGAGCCCCCTCCCCTCTCGCTACTAGATCTGGATACGGCTGAAAGTGCCTCCATAACCGCGTATTAGGGCGGAGCTGTGATAGATCCAGCCGCACCGCATGTGTGTAATCCAGAAAGAAACCTGCGGCATCAATCTCAATGAGCTCATTCGCTAACATCCGCTCTAAGATCCGCCTCACGTCTTGCTCCCGCTTACTGTATTCCTTATAGGTATCGGCTCGATAAACATAGTCATGGACGACTTCCATCACCCCTTGCTGCACCTCTGACGACTGTGAGATGACATCCTGCATCGCATCACTGTAGGCCTGGAGATCGCTCGCCTGCTGTTGAGCCGCTACCTGATCGAGCTGGGCGGCGGCGTAAGCGTGGTTCTTCTGCTGCAGACTCATGATAAACCAGGCGCTAGCAACGGTACTCGTAAGGAGAAAGCCGGCAGCCATCGCACAGCGCACCGGGTGACGCCGCACAAAGCGGCGTAAACTGAGCACCGGGGAGCGCTGCTCTGCCTCTGTCGTGTAACCATCCAGATGGCGATGGAGATCCGCGATCAGGGCAGGAGCACTGCGGTAGCGGTGGGCCTGATCTGGTGCCAGGCACTTTAGAATAATAGCGATGAGACCAGGGTCAACCTTATGCGCGCTGAGGGTCTCCTGAATGGGGGGGAGGTAACAGGCCTTTGTCTGCGCAATGCGTTCCCTTAAACTCCCCGTAAAGGGAGGCTCACCGGTGAGCAGATGGTAGAGAAGCGCACCGAGGGAGAAGAGGTCGCTACCAATACCCGTAAGGCTGTTATCGAGGATCTGCTCTGGTGCCATGTAGCCAGGGGTTCCCTTGATCTCACCGGTATTGGGGTCGTCTGCATAAACGTGGAGGTGCTGCTCTGATTTAAACGAGATCGTCCCGTCCATCTTAATAAATTCGGCGAGCCCCCAGTCACAGACAGAGATCTGACCGGTGGGACTGCAGAGCACGTTCTCGGGCTTAATGTCGAGGTGGACGAGGTGCTGCTGATGGGCATACGCGATGGCATCACAGACGGGGAGGACGAGCTGGAGACGCTCACGGGTGGAGGGTTTCTGCTCGGTGAGATAATCCTCTAGGTTTTGGTGCTCGCGCAGCGCCATGGTGAAGTAGGGCGCATCCTGCGCATCCAGCCCTAGGTCATAGAGCGGGATGATATTCGGGTGATCTAGGCGGGAGAGCACCCATGCCTCATAGGTTAGGAGGTCATAATGGCGTGCCTCCTTTGGGCGCGCGAGGGCGACGTAGCGCTTGCTCTTAGGATCATAGCACTTCGTAATGGTCTTAATCGCCCCTTCTCCGATGCAGTCGAGCTCCTTTAGCCCATCCGCAGTGTTCTCCTGCAGGACACTGTAGGCGAGGGGACGGAGCTCGCTCTCCTCATCCTCTGCGAGGATCTCATCATACAGGGCGGCGTAATCTGGGGGCTGGGGCATGCGACCGAAAGCTTAGCGTTCCATATTCTTAGTCAGCGACTCTGTCTCTTCACGGAGGAAGTTCTTCACACGCTTGCGCAAGGTGTAGACGGTGGAGTGAGAGAGGCCCAGCTTCTCGCAGATTTCATCTGTCTTATACCCCTGGCTTCCCAGCTCAAAGATCTCGATGGCATTACCACGAAAGCGTGTGCGGAGACGCCCCATGACGACCTGGATCATATAACTCTTCCACTCTTGCTGGATCTGCTGGTCGAGATCCGACTCGTCGATCGATTGCTCTGGTACATTCTCAGCCTCCAGTGAGGGCATCGAGTTCTGGAAGGTCTTTTGGCTACGAAAGAACCCTAAGACCTCGCGGCGCACAAGCTCGGCGAACCAAGTGCGAAACTTGCCACGCTTCTGATCGTACTGCTTCAGAGCCTTCATCAGGCGGATCAGCACGATCTGGTGGAGTTCATCACGATCCTCATTACGCACATCCATATTCGTTAGCAGGTAGTAGATAAACTTAGAGTAATACTCATTAAGCTGCTCCCACGCGTCATGATCGTCTAGATCAAGCGCCCGTCCGATAAGGGTGTAGCTGGTTTCATATTTCGGTGCCATAATTTTTTATTAAAACAAATGTACAGAGTTTAAAAACACCGTCCACTAAAAAACCCTCAAAAAACGTCTACAAAAAGGGTCGACACGCATAGGGGGCTAGAATCGCCTCCTATTCAACAAAAAAAGTGGCTCTTTGATACCTTTTTTAAAAGAGGTCACGCCTACTGCCGGCTCAGTGCCTGACGGGACGCTTCACCTCCCCGCCACGATCTATACGATGGGGAGTGAGCGGGAGGCTCTGACAACGACGTCATCCCCGATGCGCTGGTAACGCACCTTTGGGAAACGAAGCACCTCACTGAGCGCGGTGGCACCAGCCCCACCGACGGCGGTAGCATTCCCTCCAGTCAGCAGCGGGGCTAGGAAGATAACAGCTTCATCGACTAAACCTGCGTCGTGGAAGAGGCCTAGTAGCCCACCTCCTGCTTCTACCATCACAGAGTTCACCCCATGCTCGTGCACGATGCTGCGGAGCGCCGCCTCTAGGCTCGTGGCGTTCGGGGTTTCATAGACTAAGGTCGCCGGGTCTTGCAGTAGCTGAGCCGCTGCAGGTAAGCTCTGGCGATCACGGGTAAGGATGATACGTAAGGGCTGGCGTAACGCCGCAGAGCGCCCCGGCAGGCGTACATTGAGCTGTGGATCATCTTCCCTGACCGTATTCCCCCCCGTCAGCACGGCATCGACCTCACTACGTAGCTCATGCACCATGATGCGCGACTCTGGCGAGCTTAACCATTGCCCCTCACCCAGCGGGCGGGTGATCTTGCCATCTAAGCTCATCGCGGACTTAATGATCACCCAGGGCAGCCCTGTTTCCTGCACTTTTCGGAAGTCACGAATCAGGTGGAGGCATTCCGCCTCTGCCACCCGTGAGTGGCAGCGGATCCCGGCGCGCTCTAGCATGGCATCAGCCCGTCCCTCGTGCGCGGGGTTTGGGTCCACCGCGCCATAGACGACCTCTGCCACCCCCTTATCGATAATGGCATGGGCACAGGCACCTGTCCGCCCCGCGGTCGAGCAAGGCTCGAGCGTCACGTAGATGGATGCCTCATGCCAATCTGTAAACCCCATAGCCTCTGCCTGGGCTATCGCTACCCGCTCCGCATGTGGGGTGCCTGCCTTTGCATGATAGCCGCGTGCGATGATCTGCCCCTGATGTACGATCACGGCTCCTACACAGGGGTTAGGGCTGGTCTGCCCCAGCCCCTTTCTAGCCTCTATGAGGGCCTGCGCCATGTAGGCATCTGCGGAGGTATTGCTCATGACGCCCACTCATACCGCCCACAGAACCAGGAAGCAACCCGAAACCAGAGCTACATCTGCGAGATCCACAGCCTTTGTTTCATGACTTAATAAATATCTCCGCGTGCTCCGTGTCTTTGCCTAGGGGCTATCCTTCGTATTG
>CAYWAG010000010.1:0-15206 GCA_964455925.1 uncultured Verrucomicrobiales bacterium
TAGTGATACCAAGGAGGACGGGTTCGCCCTCTGCTTGCTTACCACCTTGGGCCTTAAGCTCACGGTTCGTCTTACGGAAGGTAGCGCGCTCGACCTGATCACCCCAGAGGAACTCGGTGTCACCTGGATCTGTGATCTTAATCTTACGGAGCATCTGACGGATGATGATCTCGATGTGCTTATCGTTAATCTCTACGCCTTGTGCACGGTAAACGCCCTGGACCTCGTTCACGAGGTGCTCTTGGAGGGCGTGGATGCCACAGGCCTCTAGGAGATCCTCAGGAGCCACGGAGCCCTCTGTGATCTGCTCACCACGCTTAATGTATTCCTCCTCTGCTACGATGATGTGCTTGCCCATTGGGACGAGGTGGTCCTCTGAGTCACCCGTGTCTGGGTTCGTGACGATGACCTTCTTCTTACCACGGACAGTGCCGCCGAAGGAGATGTTACCGTCGATCTTAGAGATGACACAGGCGTCCTTTGGACGACGGGCCTCGAAGAGCTCGGCGATCTTAGGCAGACCACCAGTAATGTCCTTCGTGCGCTCTGCCTTACGTGGGGTACGCGCGACCTGCTGACCAGCGGAGATGGTCTCACCTTCCTTAACGGAGAGGCGAGCACCTACTGGGATAGCGTAGGTCGCGAGAACTTCCTTGCTGTCCTTGTCCACGATCTTGATCTGTGGGTGGAGGTCTTCCTTGTGCTCGATGATGGTGAAACCAGCGGTGCCCTCGTCTCCGCCATCGGAGTCTTGGGTGTAGGTGATGCCGTTGATCATGTCGTTAAACTCGATGATACCAGCCTTCTCGGAGATGATCGGGGCGGCGTGCGCATCCCAGGTCGCGAGTTCTTGACCTTTCTCCACCATGCTGCCCTCGGCGACCTTAATGATGGTACCGATGACGAGCTTGTGGTTCTCTAGTTCCATACCACCTTGGTCACGGACGGAGACGGAGCCGTTCTTATTCAGAACGACGAAGTTCCCGTCGGTGTCCTCTACGCAGCGGATGTCGTTATAGATGAGCTTACCGTCGTTCTTCACCTCTAGGAGCGGCTTAGAGCCACCACCGAAGGCAACACCACCGGAGTGGAAGGTACGCATGGTAAGCTGTGTTCCAGGCTCACCAATGGACTGGGCGGCAATAATACCGACAGCCTCACCCGGCTTAGCCATGACACCAGTCGCTAGGTTCTGCCCGTAACAACGGCCACAGATCCCTTGGTCGGACTCACAGGTAAGGGCGGAGCGGATGAGCATCTTCTCGATCCCGAGGTCCTCTACTGCGGAGGCCTTTTGCTCATCTAGGAGGTCGCCTGCTTCACAGACGATCTCACCGTCAGGGCGGGTGATGGTCTCTGCCGCGACACGGCCGTAGATGCGGTTAGAGATAGAGCCCTCGTCATCATCGAGACCGAAGATGGTGAGCCCCTTAGTGGTGCCACAGTCTTCCTCAGTAACGATCACGTCCTGAGATACGTCCACGAGCTTACGCGTCATGTATCCGGAGTCCGCGGTCTTCAGAGCGGTATCTGCCAGACCCTTACGGGCACCGTGAGTGGAGATGAAGTACTCTAGTACGGAGAGACCTTCACGGAAGTTCGACGTGATCGGGCGCTCAATAATCTCACCGGAGGGCTTAGCCATGAGTCCACGCATCCCGGAGAGCTGCTTAATCTGGTTCTTATTACCCCGTGCACCGGAGTCTACCATCATGAACAGTGGGTTCGCCTCACGTTTACCGAAGTTCTCAATAAGGGTGTTAAAGACCTTATCCGCGAGGGTGTCCGTGGCGCGGGTCCAAATGTCAATAACACGTTGGTAACGCTCGCCGTTGGTGATGATACCGTTCTTGAACTGCTTCTCGACAGTGGCGACCTCATCGTAGGATGTAGCGAGGATCTCTGGCTTATCCTCTGGGATAACCATGTCCACCATACCGATGGAGGCACCGGAATACATCGCCTCCTTAAAGCCGAGGGCCTTAAGGCGGTCCAGGGACTCTACCGTGCGCTTCTTACCAACAGTCTGGAAGGTGCGCCAGATGAGGTTACCCATCTGCTTCTTACCAATGGTCTGGTTAATGAACCCGATCTCGTCTGGCCAGATCTCGTTAAACATGACCCGTCCGGCAGAGGTCAGGATCGCACGGTCGTCGGCGTTACCAAAGATGGTCTTAGTCCCGAAGTCTGGGTTACGCAGGAGAACCCAGTCTTGGTAGACCAGCTTCTCTGACTGGAGAGCGTATTCCACATCCGTGGCGTTCTCAAAGAGCGGTAACCCTACGAGGCTGTCCGGCTTCGTGGTCTCACGAATGTAGGAGAGGTAGTATGACCCTAGAATAATATCCTGTGATGGAGTCGTGATGGGCTTACCACTGGCTGGGGAGAAGATGTTGTTAGGAGCCAGCATGAGCTGACGCGCCTCGAGCTGTGCCTCGATGGAGAGAGGCACGTGCACCGCCATTTGGTCACCGTCGAAGTCTGCGTTATAGGCAGAACAGGTCAGTGGGTGCAGACGGATAGCGGAGCCCTCGATGAGGACTGGCTCGAACGCCTGAATGGAGAGACGGTGCAGCGTGGGTGCACGGTTCAGCATCACAGGGTGTCCCTTCGTGACTTCCTCTAGGATGTCCCAGACCTCACTGGTCTTACGGTCGATCATCTTCTTAGCCGAGCGGACGGTGTGACAGTAGCCACGTTCCTTTAGACGGCGGATGATGAACGGCTCAAAGAGGGTGAGAGCCATGGACTTAGGCAGACCACATTGGCTGAGCTTCAGGTCCGGCCCGATCACGATCACGGAACGTCCAGAGTAGTCCACCCGCTTACCGAGAAGGTTCTGACGGAAGCGTCCGCCTTTACCCTTGAGCATGTCAGAGAGGGACTTCAGTGGGCGGTTACCCGCGCCTGTTACGGCACGTCCGTGACGACCGTTATCAAAGAGGGCGTCCACGGCTTCCTGCAGCATGCGCTTCTCGTTACGGATGATGACCTCTGGGGTCTTCAGCTGCATGAGGTTCTTCAGACGGTTGTTACGGTTAATGACACGACGGTAGAGGTCGTTAAGGTCAGAGGTCGCAAAGCGGCCACCCTCTAGCGGAACGAGAGGACGGAGGTCTGGCGGGATGACGGGGAGGTTGGTCATGACCATCCACTCTGGACGGGTCTTAGACTCCGCAAAGCCCTTGGCAAGCTTCAGGCGCTTAGCGAGCTTCTTCTTCGTCTGCTTAGAGCGGGTCTGGCCCATTTGCTCTTCTAACTCGACGATGAGAGGGGCAAGCTCGATGCTGGCAAGGAGGGTGTGGATCGCCTCTGCACCCATGCTGGCTTTAAAGGAGTCCTCACCAAAGTCGAACTCCGCCTGCATGAACTCTGCCTCGGTAAGGAGGGTACCCTTCTCCAGAGGGGTCTCACCTGGATCGGTGACGACGTAGTCCTCATAGTAGATGACACGCTCTAGGTGACGGGCACTCATGTCCAGCATGAGACCCAGGCGTGAAGGCATACACTTGTAGAACCAAATGTGGGTCACTGGAACCGCTAGCTCGATGTGCCCCATACGCTCACGACGGACGCGAGAGAGGGTCACCTCGACCCCGCATCGGTCACAGACCACGCCCTTGTGCTTAATACGCTTGTATTTACCACAGGAGCACTCCCAGTCACGGGAGGGGCCGAAGATGCGCTCACAGAAGAGGCCGCCCTTCTCTGGCTTAAAGGTTCGGTAGTTGATGGTCTCTGGGTTCTGGACCTCACCCTTAGACCAGTTACGGATCACATCTGGGGAGGCGAGAATAATCCCGACCTGATCAAAGCCCTGAGGCTTATCAGACACCCCATACAGCTCTTTTAAATTCATATCTACGCTCATATTCTATTAAATCGTTAGTGTTTAAGTGGTTTGGGATAGGGGGGATTAGATGGTAAGGTCATCAAGGCTGAACTCATCGGAGGAGTCGGTAAGGTCATCAAGGGACTCAGACTTATCTGAGCTACGTCCTGGGCGGACATCCAGGCCGAGAGCCTGCATCTCCTTCACGAGAACGTTAAAGGACTCTGGAGTGCCAGCCTCTAGGGTGTTATCCCCTTTGACGATGGACTCGTAGATGCGAGTCCGTCCCTGCACGTCGTCAGACTTCACAGTGAGGAGCTCCTGTAGGGTGTAGGCGGCGCCATAGGCCTCGAGGGCCCAGACCTCCATCTCACCAAAACGCTGTCCACCGTATTGCGCCTTACCACCCAGCGGCTGCTGGGTAACAAGCGAGTATGGTCCCACGGCACGAGCGTGGATCTTATCTGCCACGAGGTGACCGAGCTTAAGCATGTAGATGAGACCTACTACCAGCGGCTGGTGGAACGCCTCACCGGTGCGGCCATCATAGAGGGTAGACTTACCAAAGGTAGAGCCATCCTTACCGTCACCGATCCAGGTGAACCCGTCCACTTTCTTAGCCTCGGACATGTATTCGAGGATCTTGTCCTCCTTAATACCGTCGAAAATCGGCGTAGCGACCTTAAACCCGAGCGCCTTAGCAGCGACCCCGAGGTGCGTCTCTAATACCTGACCAATGTTCATCCGGGATGGAACCCCGAGAGGGTTCAGACAGATGTCGATCGGTGTGCCGTCCGCGAGGAAGGGCATGTCCTCTTCCGGAACAATGATGGAGACAACCCCCTTGTTACCGTGACGACCAGCCATCTTATCACCAACAGAGAGCTTACGCTTCTTAGCGACGTAGACCTTCACTTCCTTCACGATGCCAGGATCGACCTCGTCACCACTCTCCATTTGGTCAAAGCGACGCTCACGCTCATTATCGAGCTCTTGGAAGCGGTTCTCAAAGGAGCCAATGATCTCAAAGATCTTATTACGGATCGGGGATGGGTCGATCTGGATGTGGTCGTAGACAGAGGCGAGCTTACGGAGAAGCGTCTTCGTGATCTTACGGTTCGCAGGGATGATGATCTCACCAGTCTGCGCGTTATCAACGTCGAGCGGGATCTTCTCGCCGAGGAGGATGTCAGAGAGCTTCTCGGTGAGCTGCTCTGTGAGGGACTCCTTCTTACTCTTATACTCGTCGTTGATCTTCTTCAGCTGCTTCTTATGCTCAGCGGGGTCGATGATCTCCTTCTGCGTATTCGCGCGGACGCCACCGTGGGAGGAGATACGAATGTCCTGGACGATACCATGTGTGCCAGATGGAACACGGAGGGAGGTGTCCTTCACATCTGCTGCCTTCTCACCAAAGATGGCGCGGAGGAGACGCTCCTCAGGAGCCAGCTCCGTCTCTGACTTAGGTGTGATCTTACCGACTAGGATGTCACCAGGCTTAACCTCTGCACCGACGCGGACGATGCCGTCATGGTCAAGGTTCTTCAGGGCTTCCTCACCAACGTTCGGGATGTCACGGGTGATCTCCTCTGGACCGAGCTTCGTGTCACGCGCGGCGACATCATACTCAGAGATGTGGATGGAGGTGTAAACATCCTCCTTTACCACGCGCTCAGAGATTACGATGGCATCCTCGAAGTTATATCCATTCCATGGCATGAACGCCACGAGCACGTTACGACCGAGCGCGAGCTCGCCGTCTTCCGTGTTTGGCCCGTCAGCCAGAATGTCGCCCGCCTTGATCTTCTGCCCACGCATGACGATAGGCTTCTGGTTAATGCAGGTGCCCGCGTTCGAGCGCATAAACTTACGCAGCGGGTAAACGAACACGCCCTTAGCAGGGTCTGAGGTAACACAGGTAGGGTCAGAGAGGAACTTCTCATCCGCCACCGGGAGCTGTCCGTCCGGAGTAGTGACGATGAACTCACCAGTAGCAGAGGCGACCACGCCGTCTGCCTCTGCGATCACGATGGAACGTGAGTCGCGCGCAGCCTTACCCTCTAGCCCTGTTCCCACGTATGGGGAGTCAGACTTTAGGAGCGGCACGCCTTGGCGCTGCATGTTTGCACCCATGAGGGCACGGTTAGCATCATCGTGCTCTAGGAACGGGATGAGACCAGCAGCAACAGATACCAGCTGCTTAGGAGATACGTCCATCAGGTGCACGCGCTTAGGGTCGACCTCTAGGAACTCGCCTTGCTCACGAGCCGTAATCTGATCTTTTACGAAGCTTCCGTCCTCTGTGATCGGGTTGTTCGCCTGTGCGATGAGATACCCTTCCTCTTGGTCAGCGGTGAGGTACTCAATGTCAGCAGAGACCTTACCGTCCTTAACGATGCGGTATGGCGTCTCAATAAAGCCGAACTCGTTAATACGAGCAAAGGTACACATGGAGTTGATCAGACCAATGTTTGGTCCCTCAGGAGTCTCAATCGGACAGATACGCCCGTAGTGTGAGGGGTGTACGTCCCGCACCTCGAACCCGGCGCGGTCACGGTTTAGACCACCAGGCCCCAGCGCAGAGAGACGACGCTTGTGCGTCAGCTCCGCCAGTGGGTTGGTCTGGTCCATAAACTGGGAGAGCTGGGAACGACCGAAGAAGTCACGAACCACAGCAGAGAGCGCCTTCGGGTTAATGAGCTTCTGCGGCGTCATGCCCTCAATGTTAACATCAAAGAGCGTCATACGCTCCTTTACGAGGCGCTCCGTACGAGCCAGCCCTACGCGGCACTGGTTACCCAGGAGTTCACCCACAGCACGGATACGACGTGACCCCAGGTGGTCAATGTCGTCGAGAACACCGCTCTCACCCTTCTTAAGGTTCAGGAGGTAGTGCATGGCCTTGAGGTAGTCCTCCTGCACCATGGTGCGCTCATCCGGATCTACGTCCAGACCGAGCTTTTGGTTAATCTTATAACGACCAACGCGAGTGAGGTCATACTTCTTAGGATCAAAGAAGAGACGCTTCAGAAGCGCGCGCGCGTTCGCCGCTGTTGGTGGGTCTCCAGGGCGGAGCTTCTTATAGATGTCCTTCAGTGCGGTCTCCTCATCATGCGCAGGGTCTTTCTTCAGCGTCTTAATCAGGATCTCATCCTCACGGATGTCTAGCACCTCGATGCTGCTGTGCCCAATGGCGACGAGCTGCTTAACGATGCCGATGGTGAGTGGCTCATACTTACGTGCGATGACTAGCTCGCCGTCCATCACGTCCTCAAACGGCGTGAAGTGGTTCAGCTCTAGCTCATCCATGGTATCACTGAGCTGGAGCTTAGTGATGTTGTAGAAGTTCTCTACAATGTCGCGGTCGGTAGGATACCCCAGCACCCGCATAAAGGTGGTAGCCAGGAACTTACGACGGCGACGACGACGGTCCAGATACACATAGAGAAGGTCGTTCGTGTCGAACTGCACCTCTAACCAGGACCCACGGTCAGGAATGATACGGAAGGAGTGCAGGGTCTTACCGTTCAGGTGCTGAGAGGTCTCAAAGCAGATACCTGGGGAGCGGTGCAGCTGGGAGACGATCACACGCTCTGCACCGTTGATCACGAAGGTGCCGCGCTGTGTCATCATCGGGAGTTCACCCATGTAGACCTCCTCAGTCTTAGTGTCCTCTGTCTTAAGCTTAAAGCTGACGTATAGGGCAGCGCTAAAGGTCTCCCCTTTACGGAGACACTCCAGGGACGTCATCTTAGGCTTGTCGATGCGGTATGAGTGGAAATCAAGAGTGATCGACTCGTCATAACTCTTGATAGGGAAAACTTCTTTAAAGACAGCCTGTAGGCCTGTGTCTATTCTCTTAGCAAGATCCACTCCATCTTGGAGGAACTCTTGGTAAGACTGGATTTGCACCTCAATAAGGTTCGGTGCCTCAATGACCTCTTGGATAGTTCCGAAGTTGCGACGTTCCATGTGTAGATTTTTTTCTGTATGGGGGGTATTTCAATAGTTTTGACCAGATCCCCAAGGGAGTCTGGTTAGCGGGCGAAAGCGTTAGATCTCTGTGTCCACTGGAAAATCGCCAGCGGTTTCTACCTTCTAACCTCTCATCAGGGCTCCGTATCTAAGCACGCTCAAACACAAATATGTCACGACCAGAAATGCGTTATTGTCACCTCATAGCCTCCTTAAACTTGAATTTTTCATTCGCTTAACGCTAGAAAATCATGAAATTCACAACATTTCGCAAAAAATAACAAGAAAAAGGTTGGTAATTCTACATTTTTAAAACCATTCTGCAAGAATTAAAATCACAATTTTTGGGTGTGACTTTATCTCCAGGATTTATGCGGAAAGCAGTCATTCAGACCGCCCCGTCAGGGAGACATTCAGTCTCCCTCGCTACTAGAATCAGCTTCTCTCCTCAATAACGCCACTTCATCATGCACGAAGAGACTCAATGTCTCTTAAACAGGGTCGGTCTAAATGACCGCTCTCCATAATTCTAGCCATCAAAAAAAAATCACCCCGCACCAGAAATCTAGTGCGGGGTGTATTGCGGAGTGCCGAGTGCCCCCTACCGGCGGCACTCAGAGAGTAACCATGGAGCTGCCCTTACGCGGCGGTGAAGGTATCCTGTGCTGGGGACGCCCCCTCGGTGACAGCTGCGCCACCATTAGCAGCGAGGTGCGTGAGGCAGTGGTAAACGTCCTCGGCATCGGTGCTGAGGGCAGTGGCGATCTCATCTGCGGATTGTGCCGTAGTGCTGAGAGCGGCGCGCACTTGCTTCAGGAGGTCGAGGAAGGCGGTAGCAGCCTTCTTCCCTGCCTCTACCCCTGGTTGGTGATAGGCATTAATGTTCACCAGGGAAGCGTAGTAGGAGACCGCACGCTCAAAGAGCCCGATGAGGAGCCCGAGGTTAAACGGGGTGACCTCATCGATCGATAGCGTCACGGAGCGACGGCTAGACTGGAAGAGCGCCTTACGCGTCCCACGGAGGAAGCCCTGCAGGAAGTCCCCAGAGGTGATTCCGTCCTCTACCTCGATAGAGCTACCGGCACGTCCCTTACGCACCTCGATAAAGGTGGTGAAGAAGTTATGCACCCCATCACGGAGCTGCTGTACGTATGCGTGTTGGTCGGTGGATCCCTTGTTCCCGTAAACCGCGATCCCTTGGTTTACCACCGCACCGTCTAGGTCATGCTCCTTACCCAGTGACTCCATCACGAGCTGCTGTAGGTACTTAGAGAAGAGCACGAGCGAGTCCTTATACGGGAGCACAACCATGTCCTTCTCGCCCTTACCGTTCCCCTCGTGGAACCATGCCAGCGCTAGCTGCATCGCGGCGTTCTTACCGAGCTCTTGCACGCGGGTCTTCTCATCCATCGCGGCGGCACCTGCTAGGAATTGGTCGATGTCCAGGCCCTGGAGCGCCATCGGCACAAGCCCAACAGTGGACATGACAGAGGTGCGCCCCCCGACCCAGTCTTCCATCGGGAAAGTCGTGAGGAACCCCTCACCAGTAGCGTAGTTATAGAGCTTAGATCCCTCACCGGTCACGGCACAAGCGTGCTTGGCGAAGTCGAGCCCCTGTGCCTCGAAGGCAGCCTTTGCCTCCAGCATTCCGTTGCGCGTCTCTGCAGTGCCACCAGACTTAGAGATGACGACCACGATAGTCGTCGCGAGATCCGCGCCGATCTTCTCGATCACAGTGTCGATGCCCTGTGGATCCGTGTTATCAAAGTAGTAGGTATCGAGCTGTGCATCCTTACCGAT
The DNA here is from genome assembly GCA_964455925.1 of uncultured Verrucomicrobiales bacterium. GTDB lineage: Bacteria > Verrucomicrobiota > Verrucomicrobiia > Verrucomicrobiales > Akkermansiaceae > WTJZ01. Next base: position 9,608 of record CAYWAG010000010.1, read on the forward strand.
GGCATCGGTAACCAGCTGTGGACCAAGTGCAGATCCACCGATCCCAACGATGAGGAGGGCGGTGAACTTAGAGCCGTTCGGGGCCGTGATGCCACCACTGTGCACATCCGCCGCAAAGGACTTCAGCTGTGCTAGCGGCTCGGTGATTTGTGCCTTGATCTCCGCGTTCGGGGCGAGATCCGCGTTACGGAGCCAGTAGTGACCGACCATGCGCCCCTCATCTGGGTTAGCGACCTCACCAGCCTCTAGGGCGGCAATGTCCTTAAACGCCTTCTGGATCTTCCCGTCCATATCGGCGTAGAAGTCCGAGGAAAGTTCCATTAATGACAAGTCCTGGGAGAAGCCCAGGTCTGTGTAGCGAAGCAGTGATGATGAATACGAATTCCAGTTACTCATGATGTTAATAATGTGTTCTATCTGTTATAATAAAGAAAATAAGGAGATCTCCAGGAGCGATAGCGCCTAGAGATCCTCTTTGAGAAATCAAGCGGATTTACACCCGATCTACCCCATGCCCCTGTAGCCAGTCCAGATATTTAGCACGAGTTCAGATCAATTCTATTCATCCTAACGCGCTCTGATATACTGCAATGGCGCAAATTCTCAGCCCACAGGGTGACCAAGCGAGTTTAAAAATCATTTAAAATGACAGACTGGTGGTGTGCAACAGCGTCCTATGTCATCTGAGTCTTGCTTTATCCATTCGTATCTATATTGACCAGCTCCGAAACCTCTCGGACGGGTATTGGGCAGTTCCTCAATCTCATCGCAGAGATTCTACTGCGGTCGGAGTCCCATGGGCGCATTAGGCCCAGTGCCAGCAGGGATGCTGGCGCTCCTAGTGTTTTGCCCTACCTGAATAGTTACGTCGGTTCATCGTCTATACAGCTTCTGCTTCAGGTCGCTTGCGGGGTAAAAGAGGTGCGTTTTCCCTGTCTTCTGTGACTCTAGGAATTCTAATTCCTCTAGCTGCAGGAGGTCGCTCCTAGCGGTGCCATACGCGATCCGGTGGCTTTTTCGATGGCTAGAGACCGTGAAGGTCGCATTTGGCTCTCTCGCCGCTTTTTCGATAAGCCCCTCTTGGCGATGGTTTAGCGGAATCCTTAATTTGCGCAACGCGCCTTTGATCGCGTTTACCTGTGATGACTTGTGCTCGATGTAGTCGTGTAGCTTCTCTATACTTGTTTGGATGACCTCCAGCTGGTAATGGATGAAGTAGTTCAAGTCATTCTCATCGGTCTCCGTATATAAAAACGAGCGCGAATACTTAGCGGGAGCCTTCACCAGAACTTGCGAGATCGAGAGATACTCAAACAACCAAAACCCATGCCGTAGTGTGTACCAGTAGAACAGTGCTCTCGCCGTCCGCCCATTCCCATCGACAAAGGGGTGATCGTAGGCGAGCCAAAAGTGCAGTATAATCGCCTTGACCACTGGGTGGGTAAACGACTCCTCATTCTCCGTATTCGCAAAGTCACAGAGCAGCTGTAACCTCTCAGGGAGCTCTGTGGCTGTGGGCGGGGTATGCATCACTACTCCATCACGGCTATCAATAACATTGATCTCCTCCTCTGCATTTCTCAGGCGCCCACACGCATCGGGATTCTCAAGCGTCTGCTCGGTGATTAATTCATGAATCTCAAAGATTAATTCGGGCGAGAGCGGTAAATCCTTCCACTCTCTCAGCTGTTGCATCGTCCGGTAGTTATTGATGATCATTCTCTCCCCCACATCCGTCGGTTTCCGACTCGTACGAATCATCTCCTTCGCCACCTCGCGGGTCACGGCTGCGCCCTCTAACTGGCTCGAGGTAATCGCCTCTTGGATGAGAGAGTTCACATAGTAATAATTCTTCGTTTGCTCATTCGTCACCGGCTCAGGAACCCCGATCGACCCTCCTGCTCCCAGATCAATCTTATGCACCGCTCGGTTCATTTGCTCCGTCTGGTAGTGGGTAAAGGGGCGCCCTTGCTTATCAGCGAGCGGAATCGGCCGCCCCTGACGTTGGAGCTTGAGCAGGCACCACCACTCCTCATGTGACAGCCCCTCAGGCCGTGCATGGTAAATCAGCTTATCCCAGTGATAATACTCACTACTCGGTGGTAAGCGGGTAGAGAACAGCTGCATCTGCCTGTCAGGATCTAGCCCAGATAAGATCTCTGAGATATTTGGGGGTGTCTTCGGGAATTTCACGACCTATCAATTTGTTACATTTTGATAGATCTTGCCATTACCCCCCTCTTCTCTTCAAGTCAAAATCTATCAATTCATCACAAATTGATAGATTTTGAGAGATGGCAACGATTCAGCTAAGATGATAAACTTGAATTCTACAGTGTAACTATTCAGCCAGCTGGGCATGCGACACCTGGAGGCGGAAGAAGTTGGTGGGGGTCGTGGATGGGTCTGAGTCTAGGGACTGCCAGTCTTCTAGGGGGGCTAGGGGGTGCGTGGTGCTATCCCAGACGTTTATCCAGGAGCCTGGGGTGAGGTTGGGGCTGGATTGGATAGTGTAGTGGATGTCGGGTTTCATGCGGCGGAAGCGGTAGCGCAGTTGGCCGGTGTCGGTGGGGATGAGTTCGGGGAGGTTCGTGCCCTGGTCGCGTGGGTTGATGTGGTTGCGACCGAGGGCGTATTCGAGCAGGTCTGGCATGCCATCGTCGTCGGAGTCCGCGTGCCCATTGGGGAGTTCGCTGTAGAGGGCGAACTCGTAGAAGGAGGCGGTGCGTCCTGCGTTTCCGGTCTTCAGATAGAGTCCGACGCGAGCATTGTCCGTCGCGAAGTCGTAGGTGGTGAGGAGGCGCATGCCTTCCCCGTCGAGGAGGTCGTAGTAGAACCAGTATTGGTCTGCGCCATCGGGGGACTCTAGGCAGGTGATGCGCAGGCGAGCGCGGGGGGAGGACAGAGCGCTGACGCTAATGTTGGGGGCGTTTGTGCCGAGACCTTGGAGGCTGATGATGCCATCGCCTCCGTCCCAGTAGTGTAGCCCGAGACCGAAGAGGGGGTGTGCTCCATCTTGGTCCTCATAGACGGTGAGGCCCGTGACTTGCTGGTCGAGCGTGGGGTCGAGTTCGACGTCTGTCTCAGCAGTCCATTGAGTGAGGCCATTAGTGAGGGCGTATGCCATAGGGGCGGCACTGCGCGTGGTCCACATGTCGGTGTTGCTGAAGGTTTGGAAGAGGAGCCGGGAGTTCTCCTGATCTAGGGTGATCGTGCCTCGGGTCGGGTCGGGGACATCGAACTGGAGGACGGCGGGATCAGTAGAGAAGTCGGTGCGGAGGTGGGTCACGCCTAGCCCATCCTGCACGGTAATGGTGACGAGGGCTTGGTCCGTGTAAGTGCCATCGGAGACCTGGACGATGAGGACGGAGGTGGGTGCCGTCTCATAGTCGAGGGCATCCGCCAGGGTCAGCTGTCCATCTGTGGTGAGGGCGAAGCGGGAGTCGTCGTTGCCACTGGTAATAGTGTAGGTGAGTGTATCCGCCGTGGAGGCATCAGTCGCAGCGAGGGTGGTGAGGAGGTCACCCACGAGAGCGTGCTCTGGCACAGTGAGCGCGAGGTCAGCGAGAACGGGGCGATGTGCAGAGACGGCGATCGTGATGGTCGCAGCGCTGGTGTGGTTGGTCGCATCGGTGACGAGCACGGGGAGGGCGAACTCCTGCCCCTCGTAGGCATCCAGAGGTTGAAGCGCAGTGATCGATCCTGCACCAGAGTCGAGGGCAAAGAGGGTGCTGGGTTCCTGGAGCGCAAAGGTGTAGGCGTCACTATCATAGACCGCGATGGTTCCAAGGGTGCTACCAGGGGCAACAGTCGGGGAGGTGATGAAAAGCTGATCTCCGAGGGTGGGGGCCTGGGATGCCTGATTACTCTGGTAGAGCGCGAGGATCTGGCTGTCTGTGAGGGCGGTATCATAGGCGGCAAAGGCGAGAATCCCTGGCTCGGCATCGTCTCTGATATTGGTCGCGCCCAGGGTGAGCCCAGAGGTGTAGAGCGAGGGAAAGACGGACATACTATCAATGAGGACGCCATCGATATAGAGATGCGTCTGGTTTAGGTCGGCATCGAGGACATACACGACATGGGCGAGCGTGCCATAGGGGGTAGTGGATTGGGTAAAGCGCCAGTCATTGACACCGTATTGCGTGACCCCTAGCTGGCCTCGGTTGCTCCACTGCTCTAGCCGCAGCGACCACCCGTTCCCATTCAGGAGGTGGGTGGCGGACTGCCCAAGGTCCTCGGCATGCACGAAGAACTCGATGGTAGAGCTACCGGAGAGGGTGCTCAGATCCACGGTGGTGGTAGCATTCCCTGCCAGCGGAGTGCTCCGAATGACGGTGGGTGGCGTCCCCTGTTGGGTCGCGGCGATCCACGCCTCGTAGGAGGTCGCAATGGCTGGGTGACGACGGATAAGAAACTCCTGGAGATTGCTGATCCCATCCCCATCGCTGTCATCCGTGCCAGAGGTAGCGAGGGTCTCCAAATACGTCAGCTCCCACCAATCCGGTAGCCCATCGGCATCGCCATCCGTGAGGGGCTGGAAGGCAGAGGCAGGAATCACGCTCTGTGACTCCCCAGCTGGGGTCGTCCACCCGAGCGAGAGGTGATCCCCTCCCCCGCCCTCGGCATGCACGATCTCAAAGTAATACCGCGCGCCTTTCTGGAGCTGGATGGGAGCAGAGGATGTAGCGGCGAAGTTTTGGTAGCTGGTCCAGCCTGCGAAGTCAATGTAGGTGGTGAGCTGATCTGGGGTCTCATCGGCACTGAGGCTAAAGCGGGAGCTGTCATCAGAGGCGAGGTGGAATACATATTCACCAGTGAAGGGCGCGACGAGGTAACCACGCACCCGACGCCCGTAGGAGTCAGCGATGTCTTGCGGAAAGGTGAAGCTGGGTAAGCTGGTGACGGTGAAGCGATCAGGGGCATCTGGGTAATGCGTTGCTGCCTCGATGTTGGAGACATACCCGCCGCTGATATTGTAGTAGAGTTCCTCCGTGACCGCGCCGTTGAGGGTAGTCTCGATGGTGACGGTCGCGGTGGTCGAGCGGGCGGGGCTACCATCATCAGTGACCTGGATCTGGAGGGCATACGCCTGATCCGCCTGGAGAGGGGTAAGCGGAGTGAGGGCGCCAGTGTCGGCATCCAGCGACCAATGCGCGCGCTCGTTACCAGAGAGAATCGTCCAGGTGTATTGCTCGCTCGCTTCATTTAGTCCCCCCATAGTGGGCGTGATGAGGGCGTATCCGGGGAGTGCGCTGGCATCGATGAAATGCGATTGATCCGCGAAGTCTGGCGCGCGATTTTCGTCCATCAGGATGAGGCGGAGGGAGAACGGGACGGGGGGCGTCACCCCGTCCGTGACCTGCATGGGGAGGAGCGCTAGACCACTGGCGCCATCCAGAACGGGGAGCTCCCCTGTCAGCGTAATAGCACCAGCACTGTCCGCGGAGAGATAACTGAGACTGAAGCCATCGGAGGTGGTAAAGGTGAGGCTGTCTCCATCGGGGTCTGTGACGACGGTGCTGAGATCGATGAGCAGGGTGCCGCTGGCGGTAAGCTCCGCCACAGCGACATCGATCACGTCTGCGGTCTGTGGTGGCTG
>CAYWAG010000011.1:0-15015 GCA_964455925.1 uncultured Verrucomicrobiales bacterium
CCAGTCCGTCATTTTTCATGTCGTGAGACACGAGTCGCCTGGCTTACCGGGTGCCGAGTGATTTCTTCACTCGTTGGGTGACTAGGTGTTTGAGAGCGGGCTGGCTGATGGCGAGGAGGCTCTTAAGGATGAGGAGCGCGGCGGCGGGCTTTGGGGCACTGGTGAGGAGGGCTTGCTCTTCTTTCTGGCGTTGTTGTTGCTGCTTCTTACGGCGGGAGAGGAGACTGACGACGAGGAGGGCTCCGCCGAGACCGATGAGCACTGGGGCGACGGTCTTCTTATTCACGCCCGCAGGGAGAGCGGGACGGTAGTTACGCAGGGAGGTGAGCTTCCCTTGATACGCCTTTACTGAGCGGAGGCGTTGCATGGCTTGGCGCACCGCTGGTGAGAGCTTAGAGAGGGCCTGACGGGATTGTTGCGAGAGTTCGGCAGGATCGCGCTGAGGGAGGGCTGTCTCAGTATATGCCACGGCATCTGCCTGCTCTAGCGCGGCGACTACTGGGTCGTCGTGCAGAGGCTTAGCCTGCTGGTTACGTGCAGAGCGGGATGGGGGTGCCTGACCTGGTTCTGACGGTGGGGCTGTGGCTGGAGAGGCGTTCTGGGCAGATGGCTTACTGGTCGTGCCGCCTCGTAGGGCTTGCTGGAGGTTCTCCTTTGTTCCTAAGATGCTGGCACGCTTTGCTTCCAGAGCCGCGATTAGTTCTTGTTTTTTGTTAAGCTTTTTAGCCATTTTTGGTCTTGTTGGAGTTCGTGGAGCGAGTGGGCAAAGGGGGCGGACTCTGGCTTCTTCTTTACCACATTGAGAAGCACGAGGCAGAACACGAGAAACAGGAGTGCCATACATCCGCCCACGAGTTGCCAACTATAGGGGCGTAGATGCTCTACGAGGTAAGGGCGCAGTAAGGCACCTAGCGTCCCTACGGTAGAGACGAGGAGCAGACATACAGAGAAGAACGCTAGGGTCGCTAAGCCCACGAGCGCGACGAGCTTCTTCTGGAGGGCTTGGGTATATTCCGCGGCTTCGGCCTTTAGGAGCTCTCTGCGGAGTTGGACGATCTCCTTTACCTCGCTCTGGATAGAGGAGGCACTGTGGATCGCCTCTGTGAGAGTGGCTTTGACATTCATTCAGACGGGGACAGGTCTAGGAGCGCAGGTGCGATCCAGAGGTGAGACTAGCGGCGGAGCAGCAGACCGATGAGGAGACCGGTGCCAAAGGCGATAACAGCGGCTTGCTGAGGCTTCTCCTCAATAAACTGCACGACCTCATCCTTAGTGACGGCGAGCTTATCCTTAGTCACCGCGAGGGTTTCGCTGGCCTGCCCCTTGAGCTGCTCAGACTGCTTAGCGGAGCGCTCCTTTAGGTCACTGACGGTGCTGGTGGCAGAGGACTGGATGGTAGATGCCTTTTCCTTTACGGTCTCACGGAGCTGTTGCCCGCGTTCTGCGGCTGCCTCGCGGAGCTTGCTCGCACGGTTTAGCAGGGACTGCGCCTCTGGAGACTGTGGATCTGGGCTTAGATCATCGATGGATGCAATAGTATCACTCATGCCCGTGAGGCTAGGATAAGATGGGGAGGATGAAAAGCAGAATCCCCGTTGATTTCTGCACACGGAGATTCGCATTGTGGTCTTGCACTTTCAGAAGTAGCAGGGTTTCCTCGTTCCATGAAGCTTGTTCTTGGTTCCGCCTCGCCTCGCCGGCATGAGATCCTCAGCCGGATCGGTTACCCCTTTACTACACACGTCTCGTATGCCGATGAGTCTGTGGATGCTGGTCTGGGCCTGGAGGGGCTGAGCACGTATAATGCCCGCCTGAAGGCAGAAGACGTCTTTGCCTCGCTGGGCGCGCCAGCGGATACTGTCGTGATCGGGTCTGATACGGTCGTATGGCTGGATGGGGTCGCGTATGGGAAGCCTAAGGACGCGACCCAAGCACGGCTCTTTCTGACACAGCTAGCGGGACGCACGCACCAAGTAGGGACTGGCGTAGCCCTCACCAGTGCCGCAGGGACAGAGACCTTCTGCGAGATCGCAGATGTGACCTTTCAGCCCATGACGGAGGACGATATCACCGCCTACCTACGAGACATCCCCGTCATGGATAAGGCCGGAGCCTACGCAATCCAGGGCGACGGCGGACGCATCATTACCCAGTTTACCGGCGAGATGGAGTCCATCATGGGGCTTCCCTACACCCGCCTAGCAGAGAGGCTCAGGCGCCTGCTCTAGTGTCACCTATTGCCCGCCCTGGGAGGTAAGATGCCAAAAAAAAGAGAGCGCAGGCTGGCTGCGCTCTCTGGAGTAATTTGTGTGGGAGGGGGGAATGTCCTCGTGCTTATCCCTTATTGTATGGGGCGATCTCCTTAATGGTGAAGGAGGAGAACTCCTCGGTCTCGTAGTTTTGGATGGAGACCTCGTCGCCGACCTTCTTACCGATGAGGCCCTTAGCAACTACGGACTTATAGGATAGAATGTTTTGGTCTGGATCACCGTCCCAAGCACCGAGAATGGTGTAGGTCTCTGCACCGTTGTCTCCGTCTAGGCTGATGACGGTCCCGATGCTGACCTTATCCGTGTCTGGGTTCTCAAAGTCAGTGCCCTTGGCGCGGTTCAGCTCTTGCTCTACCTCACCCTTACGGCGGTTTAGGACGAGCTGCATGTCCTTGGCAGCCTTATACTCGAAGTTCTCACGTAAGTCACCGTAGGAACGCGCGATGGCGATGTCCTTAATGTTCTGTGGGATACGGGTCTCGATGAGGTCGCGGTATTCCTCCTTCTTACGCTCTAGGGAGGTCCAGGAGACGATGAGGGAGGTGTCACGCTTCGTGACGGTTCCTTCCACCAGCTCACCCATGTTCGGGTATGCCTTAATGATCCGTGCCATGAGTGACTTACGGTCGAGGTCTGGGAAGGCTGGTGAGCTGAGTAGCTTCTTAGAGAAGTTCTGGATGTCGTTCGGCTCTACGCCCTTGAGGAAGTCGGTAATGAGGTCGCGGTCTTCCATGACATATGCCTGCAGGCGGTTACTGGAGCGCGGGCCATCATCGAGGTAGTCTGACTCAATGGTGTTCAGGATCGCTAGGCCGACATCGTAGGAGAAGCTCTTCTTAGCGGACTTATTACGCTCACGACAGATCCATGAGAGGGTGTCTGGCCCGAGGGTGCGGAGAGAGAGAGCCTTCTTCACGTGCTTGTGCAGATCCTTCGTATGCTCATGCTCCTCTAGGAGCTTAGCGATCTCACCGACGCCACGTGTCCCGATGGTGTTAAAGATGGTCAGAATCTTCTTAAGCCATTCATCGCCGAATGCCTCTGGGAATGCCTCGTAAATACGGCGCTGGCGCACAGAGGCGAGCGGAGAGGTAGCAGTGGCGAGGTCTCCGGAGAAGCGTTGGAGCGCCTTTGTGAGCGTATATGCATCCTCTGGGATGTTATACCCCTCTACGAGGCTAGCGAGTTCGTCACGGTAGCAGAGGAGTTCTAGAGTAGCGCCGCCCTGCATCTTGAGGGAGTTCGTCGCGATCCCGTCGATCTCGGTAACGATCTTCTGGAGGATCACAGGGTCTTCTACCAGTGCTTGGTCCTCAGACTTAATGGCGTCCAGTACCTTAATCTTAGCCTTAATGGTCTTTGCCTCCTGGAAGTCGGAGAGGAGGGACTCAATGTGCTTGACGTTTTCATCACGGAGGGTGAGGTATTCGGTGCGCTTGGTCGGGACATTTGCGCGCTTAGACTCACGTAGCTTTTTCTTAGCCTTATCCCACCACTTCTTATAGAGGTCAGCATCGATGAGGCTGCCAGAGAGTTCGTTCTCGATTTGGTCTGGGGAGAGACGACCACCACTGACCTGTAGCAGGCGGACGACGATCTCGTCGGGAGCTTCCTGTGCGGCGGCCTTTAGCCCCTCGAGGTCTTCTAGACGCTCGATGCGGAGGTCACCTTCCTCTAGTGGGGCGAGCTTCTGGAGCGCTAGCTTCAGCCCCATTACTTGATCCTTTGATCCCTCAAAGTCGATGGTGACCTTCCCACCAAAGAGGTCCCAAGCACTGACCTTACCAGAGCCCCAGCTGCTGTGTAAGACATATTTACCGGGCGCAAGGGTGGAGAGCTTTTGCCCTACCGCTTCAGAGATTCTCCCTGCATTTACTAGCTTTTCGACGTCTTCGTGCATGAGTTTCCCAACATGAGGAGGAATTAGGAAAAGGCAATCTATAAAATAAAAAAATCACACCTCCACCTGGGGCGACCTCACGTAGGAAAGAGGAACCGCTCAATTACGCTCCAATTTCACGACATTTTTCACCCGTAGATTATCCTTAATTCCGCAGATCATTTGAAATGATTTTCTAGGGGCTATCCTTCGTATTGTGGTTCAAATCATCTGTGGGCAAAAATTCGAATAGAAAAATATCAAGTGTCTGCCTTCACCGCTTGTTGCTGAGTAGTTTGAGTCCATTCATTCATCAGATCTTTGCCAAGCTCTTGTGTGAGTTCTACGGCTAAACGTTCGGCTTCGTACACTCCCATCCCTTCTGACACCTCCGCATCGTAGCGTTCGATGAGTTCAGCAAGTTTGGGTCTCGCTTTGATCTGCTGTAAAAGCTTGAGGTCTTGGGCGGTAATCTTGGGTTCTTGTGATTCTTTGGAGTTCATCACTTTCCAATTCTGAATATGTTCAGAAAAGTACAAGAAAAAATGCAGAAAAAACCATCAGAAAAAATCACCCAATTATTACACTTCTGCTTGACCTCATGGGGTGACCTGCGTTTACTGGTCGTCCCGTAATATTGAATTTTGTCATGTAAGTGACACATCGGAATGTAGCGCAGTCTGGTAGCGCGTGCCTCTGGGGGAGGTGAGGTCGCAGGTTCGAATCCTGTCATTCCGACCATTTTTTCTTCTTCTCAGCTTCACGCTGGACGAGCGACACTGGTTCTGGTCATACCTAGTAGTATGTCTTGGTATTACAATAAGGATGGAAATCAGGTGGGCCCCTTTTCGCTGGAAGAGTTGATCGGCTTGTTTGAGAAAGGCGTGTTTAGTGCTGATGATCGAGTATGGACTACTGGCATGCCGAACTGGGAGCCTGCCAGTAAGCATATCCTCCCTCACCTTTCACAGGGCACGGAGCTCGTTGCTAACGGAACATTGAACGGTGGAGAGAACATATATGCAGCCCCAACGGCTAACCTAAGTCTCGCGCCTGTAGGGAAGCTCTCAGACGTAGAGATCAAGCCAGCGAGGTTTGGCATGGTGCTAACGATCGGGTTAGTAGGGTACCTTCTTTTCACAGGAGCATTAACGGCCTTAACTATTATCGATGGGATGGGCAGTGAAATGTGGGGCATCTTGTTGTCTGTAGCCTCAGTGCTAGTAGGAATGGCAGGAGTGGTGACCTACATGGTCTTCAGCCTTATCTATCTGCACCGTTGCTGGGTGATCGTCAACCAGCTCTCCCATGGACAGACGAAGAGCACGCCAGGGCAAGCCGTAGGGCTCTTGTTTATTCCGTTCTTTAATCTCTATTGGCACTTTATCGCTTACTATGGCTGGGCGCAGGAATATAATCGGGTCAGCGGGGGCTCTCCTGTTCGTTTACCAGAAGGCGTTTTCCTGACGTATGCTATCCTATATGCTGCCAGTTTTCCGCTCAGCTTTATTCCTCTGATCGGGCCGCTCTATGTCTGCGTGCAGGTTGTTATCAGCGCGATCGTGCTGCATCGAAAGTGTAAGGTGATCAACCACCACGCCAACGCGTGAGGTGCGCTTAGTTTTTCCCTACTTCTTCGCGACCTTCCACTGCAGAAGGGTGCTGTCCGCTGCGGTGAGCTTAGCCTGGCTGGAGAGGGTGCCGTCCGGCGTGAAGACTACGCCATGCCCTGGCTCTGCCGCACCACTGAGCTGTAGGTCTGAGGCGGCTGGGGAGTTCCATTTGACCGAGCCGTTCGGTGCGACTTCGCCCCCTAGCCAGACTGTCTCTACACGGTCGGCATAGGACTGCATCGTGCTTTGCAGGAGGTCTAGCACCTGAGCGTTATGGGGGACACCAGGGAGGACCTTGCGCTCCGCGATGAAGCGCTTAGAGGCAGCATGCATATCACGCTTGAGGTAGAGGAAGTAGATGTGGTCATCGACCTGGAGCGCATTTGGTGGGAGAGGTGCCTTAGACTGGCCTGCAGCTATTGCGGAGACACGGTTAAGCTGACTGTCTAAGGAACCTTGCTGCAGCCCCTTTAGATCCCAACAAATGAAGAAGGGTAGGAGCTGGTCCGCATTATAAATCTTAAAGTCACCCGTATTCTTAAGAGCCACCTTCCCTGTGGCAGTAGGCTTAACATTTGGGTAGTGCCACTTCTCTCCATCGATCCATGATACTCTTACGTCCTGGTGCGCCCCTCCGCCGGTCCATACCTCGGTGCTGTCATTGCTCGCCATCTTATCGTAAAACACCTCGGAGTAAGCGATGGTGGAAGGGCAGGCGAGGTAGCCACCATGGCGCTCGGCAAAGCCATGTGCGTTCTGCCAAGAGAGCTTCCTGTCGATAAAGAGGAACGCCTTCTTACCTGCTCTGACGGCATCTGTTGGTAAGGTCGTAAAATCTTGCTGGTTCAGGGCTTCTCTAAGAGTCTCTAACTGCTGTAAGGTCGAAGGAACCACCTCTTCTACAGGTGTGTCTTCCACCATGGTAGGGGCAATCTCTACTGCAGTGGGTGTAATCACGTCTGTCACTTCCTTCTCAGGCTTCTTCATCAGTAGCATAGCGCCAGCACCGAGCAAGGCTAGGCCAACAACACCAGCTACGATGACACCGCTGGAGCTCTTCTTCGCAGGAGCGGGTGCGGCTGGTGGCGTATATGATGACTGTGCAGAGGTGGTAGCGGGCCTAGCACTGAGTGTAGGCGCACTCGTGACTCCACTTCTGGGAGGGGTAGCAAAGGGGTTTGCCTGTGCGGTGAGGGGCACCGTCTTCTGGTAATCTGGGTTTGTGATTGCGGGTTCTAGTGCCTTTAGGTCACTGAGAAACTCTGCGGAGGTCGCATATCGTTGCGTAGGGTCTGGTGCGATAGCCCGTTGGATCACAGCATCTACTTTTGAAGGGAGGTTCCCCTGGGCGCGGGGGCTTTCATAGACTTCCTTTGGCAGGTGCCCCGCCAGGAGCTCGTAGAAGAGAACACCGACGGAGAAGATATCAGAGCGCTCATCGATCAGCTCTGGGTGGTTCACGACCTCTGGGGCCGTGTAGCCTGGGGTGCCGAAGACGATCTTCCCGGCCTCGGACTCCTCTACTGGACGAGCCAGACCAAAGTCACCGATCTTAGGGGTCGCCTTTTGGTCGAGCAGAATATTAGCAGGCTTAATGTCGCGGTGGAGGATGCCGGCCTCATGTGCGTGGACGATGCCCTCCGTGATGCCAGTGATCAGCTCCAGGGCGACGTCTGGCGCGATCGCCTGACCGTGCGCCGAGTGGTGCAGGGACTTTCCATCGACAAACTCCATGATAATATAGAGCATCCCATCGACCTCCCCAAGGTCGAAGAACCCGACTAAGTTCGGGTGGTTCACCCGTGACATGACCTTAGCCTCGTCGCGGAACTGAGTGCTAAACTGCGCGTTCGAGCTTAGCTCCCGTGGTAAGACTTTGATCGCTACCTTCCGGTCGATCGACTTCTGGTTCGCGAGGTAAACAGCGCCCATTCCTCCTGCCGCAATAAACGTAAGAATTTCATACTGCGGGAAGTATTCTTGAAGCTCCTGGACGGAGAGGGGGACGAAGTCGAGATCAGAGGACATTGCTAAGCGAGTCAGAAGTGAGAGACAGGTAGCCGCGAGGGGTACCTATGCACAAAATTGTAAGATATTAACATAAAACTCTGGATTCCGAGGGAAATAAAGGAAAAATTAAGGCAAATTCAGAACATGAACGAAGCAGATATTTACAGTAAGATCGGGAAAGAAGGGTTTACCGCGATCACGGCAGAGTTTTATAAGCTTATGAAGGAGGATGACCTGATCGGTCCGATGTATCCAGACGATGACTGGGAGGGGGCAGAGGAGCGGCTGCGGGACTTCCTGCTCTTTCGGTTTGGGGCAGACCCTACCTATACGATCAAACGCGGGCACCCACGGCTGCGGATGCGTCACGCCCCGTATAGTATTGGCGAGGCAGAGCGCGACCGTTGGATGGAGATCATGGATGAAGCGATGCGCCGTAGTGATACCCCACAGGAGGTGCAGGTGGCATTGCACCGCTTCTTTGCCAATGTCGCGGACTTTATGCGGAATCAGTAAGGCGCATAACTCAGAGAAAGAAATGGACACTGGCACTGGGAGTGCTGATAGTAAGGGGAAATGAATACGAATTTATCCAGTAAGCTGTTTGCGAAGGCTAAGACCTTAATGCCAGGGGGGGTGAACTCTCCTGTGCGGGCGTTTAAGAATGTCGATGGGGAGCCCTTCTTCGTACAACGCGCTAAGGGGTGCCGAATCGAGGATGTCGATGGGAAGCATTACATCGACTACATCGGCACGTGGGGGCCTGCGATCTTAGGGCATGCTGCTACGCCTGTGATTCAGGCAGTGCATGAGGCGGCTAAGATGGGCACGTCCTTTGGGATTCCGAATGTGTTCGAGGTCGAGATGGCGCAGAAGGTGGTGGATTGGGTGCCGAGTGTGGAGAAGGTGCGGATGGTGAGCTCTGGCACAGAAGCCACCATGTCTGCCATCCGGCTGGCGCGGGGATATACAGGACGTGATAAGATCATCAAGTTTGAGGGCTGTTACCACGGGCATGTGGACTCCCTCCTGATCGCAGCGGGATCTGGTGCACTCACGCATGGCGAGCCAGACTCAGCAGGGATTCCGCAGTCCTTTGCGGATCAGACCATCACACTTCCCTATAATGACTTTGAGAAGCTGGAGGAGGTCTTCCGCCAGGTTGGCGACCAGATCGCCGCTGTGATTGTCGAGCCCTTTCCTGCCAACGCAGGGCTGGTCTTTCCGCGTGAGGGGTACCTCCAGCATATGCGAGACCTCACCACGAAGTATGGCTCCGTCTTAATCTTTGATGAGGTCATGACGGGCTTCCGCGTCGCCAAAGGCGGGGTGCAAGAGCTCGTCGGGATCACACCTGACCTCACTGCGATGGGGAAAGTCATCGGGGGAGGTCTCCCGGTCGGAGCCTTTGGCGGGAAGGCAGAGATCATGGACTACCTCGCTCCGCTAGGTCCAGTGTATCAGGCCGGCACGCTCAGCGGGAACCCCGTAGCAATGGCGGCAGGCCTAGCACAAATGAAAGCCATGGAGGAGCAGGATGGATATACACATCTAGAGAAGGTCGGCGCGCAGCTAGAAGCGGGCATTCAGAGCATCCTCCAGGATAAGGGGCTACCCTACGGCTGGAACCGCGTCGGCTCCATGTTCTGCCTCTTCTTTACGGATCAAGAGATCCGTAATGTCGATGATGTAATGACGGGAGATATGGAGCACTTCCGCAAGTTCTTCTGGAAGGCGCTGGAAGGCGGCGTTTACTTTGCCCCTAGCCCGTATGAGACAGGGTTCCTCTCTGTAGCGCATACGTCACAGGATATTGACCAAACGCTCGAGGTCGTCGCCAACGCTCTGTAACACTGCCTGTGTCCATCCATGAGTCATCTATCCAGACCAGAGACTCCCTCACGGGAGTCCGCTCTGCGGTTACCTCAGAAGCCTGCGATGCAGAAGTCAGAGCGGCTTGCACCGCCCTTAACAAGCGACGAGCGCGCGGCATCTTGGAGGTATCTCGCTTCACTCCACAGAGGCAATCGACTACGATTGATGTTTGGACAGCCGCTTTTATAGAGGAGGCGCGCCTGTGGGAGGTGCCGATCGTGCCGATGGAGGCCCTCGGGCTACAGCGGGATGAGGAGGGGTTCCTCGCCAGCCCGCTCCTGCAGGCACTCCCGTCGGGGGCGGAGGCGGCACCTTACCTGCATCGGGAGAGCAGGGTCGTTTATAAGCTCTTTGACCTCCGGGCACATGGCGGGATGGGGAAGAAGATCGTCCTACAGCGGGATGCCGACGGGCAGCTACAGGATGAGATTAAGGATGCCGTGCTGCAGGACACGGTGCGCAAGCTCTCTGCGCTCAATGATGGCGGTGGGCACCCCACCGAGATCGTCGGGATTGTAGACAGCTTTGACCACCTGTTGGTAAAGCAGCCGCTAGCGTTCCCCTACGAGGACTTTGCGCAGGATCGGAAGGTCGCCATGGAGCAGATGCGCTGCGTTACGCCCATGGGCGGGAACTTTAGGCATCCGCTCTCTGTCTTCTGGGCACAGGAGGAGCCCTGGTTGATCGGTGATCTGCATAAGGGGAACATCATGATCGATGCGGAGGGGCACCCCACCATCATTGACGCCCTCGTCGGGTACCTGCCGCCCTACGTTCTGCAGGAACTCCGCTGGGTCGGCATTGCCGCAGACGATGCGCGCCTCTATCGTGAGACAGGGCAAGCTCCGCTCCATCACTCGCTCTTTGAGCTAGTGAACGATGACGAGCTCTAGTGTCCTGTAGCGATAAAGGCAGGGGCACGGGCGTCTCGCTCGTGAATGCAGGCTCGTATTGTGGTTCAAATCATCTGCGGATTTTAGGTTAATCCACTTCCTGACAGTTCGCGCAGAGGCCATAGAAGGTAAGCTCATGCGCCATATTGGTGAAGCCCGTCTCCTGCGCGACACTCTCCTCCATACTATGAACAGGGCAACAGATCGTGAGAGTCTTTACCAGTCCACAGTTACGGCAGATCAGGTATTCCTTATGATTATCCCCCGTGTTCAGTGAAAACTTAGCACCAGAGTGGGAGAAGTTCAGCCGACGGAGCAGCCCAATGCCTTCCAAGCGTTGCAAAATCCTAAAGACTGTTGCACGATCACAAGCTTCCATCACATCCTCGCGTGCCTCTAGGTCCTGGAGGGAGAGAGGAAGGGTAGCGTCCTGTAAGATCGCTAAGATCGTACGGAGAGCCTTCGTGTTCCGTAGCCCACGGCTCTTACATTGTTGAACGAGATCCTCCATAGTTATGCTCCAGTGAAGAGCCTATTCGCCGCAATGCCAATGAAAAAGCTAGGCAAAGACGGACTGGAGGGTCGTGAGCTTCTCTAATGCCTTACCAGAGTCGATCAGATCTTGTGCCAGCGCTACGCCGTCCTCAATACGGTCGACCAAGCGACAGCAGGCCAGACCGGCACCGGCATTAAGTAGCACGATGTCACGGCGCGCATCTGTGATCTGCCCAGAGAGGATGCCCCGTAGGGTCTCTGCATTCTCAGCGGGGGAGCCGCCCTGCAGCGCCTCCAGATCCGCACGAGGCATTCCCAGCTCCTCTGGAGTCAGGGCGTGGAGCTTCACCTCCTTACCAGGCTTAGCCTTATAGAGGTGGTTCATACCCAGGGTGGAGAACTCATCGACAGGACGCGCATTGGCCGTATAGCCAGTGATAGAGAAGACCTGCTCACGCCCTAAGTTCTGTAGGATTTTGGCAAAGTCCGCCGTGCGCTCTGCCATCGTCACACCTACGAGTTGAAAGCGCGGGCTGGCGGGGTTTAGCAGAGGGCCAAGGAGGTTAAAGATCGTGCGCGTGCCTTCCTCCGCCAGCAGCTTACGCACGCCCACCACGGCCTTAAAGGCAGGGTGGAATTGGGGGGCAAAGAGGAAGCAGACATTGGCTTGGTCCAGCGCCTGCGCCAGCTGTGCATCGGTAGCATCTAGGGGCACCCCTAGCTCACTCAGGACATCGGAGCTACCGGAGCGGGAGGTAATACCTCGGTTCCCATGCTTGATCACCTTTGCGCCACCAGCCGCTATGATAAACATGGCAGTGGTAGAGACATTAAACAGGTCTAACCCATCGCCACCCGTGCCACAGACATCGATCGTAGGGGCATCACCAATAACGGCAGAGAAGTCTGGGCGGCGCGCCTCCTGCAGGAAGCATTGGACAAACTCAGTAATCTCCTCGGCGGTTTCGCCCTTACGTGCCAGGGCCTTCAGGAGTGCGGCCTTCTCACCATCCAGCGCGGGATCATCCTGTAACAGGACCTCTGCAAGGTCTCGGACTTGGGCAGAGCTCAGGTTCTCTCCCGCGTTCAGGGTGGCGAGCAGAGACATTACGCCTTTTTCTTAGGGGTGAAGTAATCTGGCTCGTTACCGGCCTTCCACTTAATGTTACAGCCCGTAGCGGGGTATGGATCCGCGCCAAGGTCTTTACCAGATAGGAGTGTATCCAGCGCCTCTCTGATGTCATCACCCGTAGGCTCATCCTCACTACCTGGACGAGTCTCGTCAAACTGCCCTGCGTAGAATAAATCTCCATCGCGGTCAAAGATGAAAAAGTCTGGCGTGCATGCCGCACTGTATGCGCGCGCCACCTCTTGCGTCTCATCATAGAGGTAGGGGAAGTCCCACCCATTATCATCGGCAAAGTCCCCCATAAGGCTCGGGGCATCTGCAGGGTAGTTCTCTACATCGTTAGACATGATCGCCACGGCATTGATCCCATCGTGCACATAGTCATCAGCCAGCTGCCCCATCGCCTGTGCCAGATGCACAACGTATGGACAGTGGTTGCACGCAAAGAACAGGATCGTCCCGTTCTCCCCGGCTACGTCTTCATAAGAATACTCCCCACCACGAGGGTCGGGGAGAGAGAACTCTGGAGCCGGATCACCGGGCTCTAATCGAAAGGTAGAAGATACTTCGGCCATAATGTTTAGATATTACGCGTTGTTGGACACACACAAGAATCCAGAAACTTCTCTTGTGATCAACCATTTTTTTTCGCATTGCTGTCACTGGCACCCCAGATCCCCATTTCATGACTCCCCAGCAGCACTCCCGATACGCCCGTCACCTCTTACTCCCTGGCTTTGGGGAGGCCGCGCAGCAGCGGCTCCTACAGAGTAAGGTCTTACTGATCGGGGCTGGGGGGCTGGGCAGCCCCGCCGCCCTTTACCTGGCTGCCGCAGGCGTCGGACACCTCACGATTATCGACCCCGATGTCGTCGACCTCTCAAACCTACAACGCCAAATCCTTCACCGCCAGTCCGATGTCGGTAAGCCTAAGGTCCACAGCGCCCAGCGCGAACTCCATGCACTAAACCCGGACTGCCAGCTCTCCCTCCTGGCAGAGCCATTCACCGCAGAGAACGCCCTCACCCTCGCCACACAACACGACCTCGTCATCGACGGGTCCGATAACTTCACCACGCGCTTCCTCAGTAATGACGCCTGCTACCTCACGCGCACCCCTCTCGTTTACGGCTCCATCTTTCAGTTCGAGGGACAGGTCACCCTCTTTGACCCCCAGCGCCAGGATAGCCCATGCTACCGCTGCATCGTCCCCACCTCTCCTGCAGAGGGCGCCGTCCCAAACTGCCTAGAAGCCGGCGTCATCGGCACCCTCCCTGGCATCATCGGCTCCCTCCAAGCCATGGAAGCCATTAAATACCTCACCGGCATAGGCGAGCCGCCAGTCGGCAAGCTCCTCTACTATGATGCCCTCCACACCTCCTTCCGCCAAATCCAGATCCAGCCAGACCCCTGCTGCCCCCTCTGCTCCCCCACGCCTAGCATCACCACGCTCTCTACCGAATCCGTAGCCGCCTGCTCCGCATCTACTAGCACTACGCCCAGCATCACCAGTGCCGACCTTCGCGACCTGCTCCCACAGGGCATCTTCCTACTCGATGTGCGCGAGCCAGATGAGTATGCCCTCAGTCGTATTCCTGGCAGTCAGCTCGTCCCCCTCAGTCAGCTACGCAACGGACAGCTCCCCACCCTGCCCACAGATCGCCCCCTCTACATCCACTGTAAGGCAGGTAGCCGCAGCCTCCAGGCGATCCAGATTCTAAAAGACGCCGGATATCACGACCTCATCAACATCTCCGATGGCATCGACGGATGGCTACGCCTCTGAGACAAAGAACTGATAATGCAACTCCCAATTCACCAGATAGATATAAAAACCACCTTGATCACAAATAAGATAAATGTGACATTTTTTTAACTTTTGCAGTTGCCACTCGGCAAACCCCGCGCTTACAGTCTGCCCAGCTATGAGAAATATCACATCATTCGCAATTAGTGCAGCTGCCCTCGCTGGCATCGCTGCTGCAGAAGTAGAAACTTCCGCTTACGTTGGAGCACACACAGACTACATCTACCGTGGCGCAGTAGTTAACGAGAAAGGTAGCACCCTTACTGACTTCGGTCTTGATTTCGCAGGTTCCTGTGACTGTGGCCTCGACTGGTATGCAGGTCTTTGGTACGCACAAGACGCTACCAACGAGCTTGACATCTTCGCAGGTGTTACAAAAGACCTCGGCTTCGGCACAATCGACCTCGGTTACATCACCTACACTTACCCTTCCAGCGGTAACAGTGATAGCGAGATCTATGTTGGTCTTTCCACTTCCTACCAAGGTCTTGACCTCGGTCTTACTACTTCCTTCGGCCTTGACGGTTTAGCGGAAGACATCGTTTGGATCGAAGGTTCCATCGGTTATGGTGTTGACCTTGCTGGTTACGCAGTTGCTCTTGAAGTTGCTACCGGATACCAAGCTGGTGACGCAGGCATCGACGGATTCGCATACGGTTCCATCACTGCTTCTACCGACGTTGCACTCAACGACAGCATGACTCTTTCCCCTTACGTGTCTTACATCCAGACTTCTGATGCGTACCAAGGATTCCACGGTTTCGTAGGTGGAGCTTCCCTTAGCTTCTCCTTCTAATTCTCTCGTAGAATTTTAGAACCCAATTTTATAAAGGCGAGCACATCCGTGCTCGCCTTTTTTGTAACTTACATCACGGCAATAATTGCGCCATGAGCATCTGAATAGTTCCATAAAATCCATATCGCATTCCCCACTAAAGCACGCATTTTTTGTAACTGTTCAGGGTAACTATTCAGGTGGGGGTAGCAGAATATTTAAACCGCGAAAGGCGCTAAATTCCGCTAAAAAAGAGAGGAACTCAAACC
>CAYWAG010000012.1:0-5320 GCA_964455925.1 uncultured Verrucomicrobiales bacterium
CAGGGTTGAGGTCAATGTAGGACGCCATCTCTTTTAGCGCACGTCCCTCGTGCTCAACGAGGACGGAGTGGTAGCGAGCGCTCCACATGGTTCCTGTGCGCTTCTTACGGCGATTATACCATTGGGTGAAGCGTTGCTTCAGAGTCTTCATGTAGGTGCTCACACTCCACATGCGATCAGTTATACTGGTGCGAAAGACCTCTAGAGCAGCGGAATCTCCGCTTTCGAGGTAGTCTTGGATCGTGCTTTCTAAGGCATCGGCCGCATCATTACCCAGTGCCTGACGAGTGAGCGCAATCAACTCCGCATTAGAAGGCAGGGTTTCTGGACGCTTGGGAACCTCTAGTAGAATGTGAAAGTGGTTCGACATGATGCAGAAGCTGATCACACGGACTCCATAAAGAGCCTCGTAAGCTCGCATGTATTTGACGAACTGCTCCTTCTCCTCCTCTCCTAGGAGGAACTCACGTCCAACGGTGCGAGAGACGCAGTGATAAAAAGCTTTTGGGTGATGGTCTGGTGCAAAAATTCGAGCCTGTCTCATGATGAGAGGTATAAAATCTTACGAACACTAATCAATCAAGCACTTTCTGCGATTTTACTGTTCATCAGACTTTCCTTGATCCCTGACAGAGGGACAGATCCCACGAAGTATTTTTCCTTGGTCTCTGACAGAGGGACAGACCCCATCGGATTTTACCCTACGTCAATTCCCAGCGGAAGCGGCTATCGCTCTGAAGGACATCGTCCGTGCCCGCGTAGAGATCGCTGGTGCTAGCGGCACCGCCGAGGTGCAGGCTGGGAGTGACGCCGTCATCGTAAAGGTAGAGATCCCTGAGCCTGGCGACTATGCCCTCCACACCTACCTGCAGCGCCAGGACGGGCAAGAAGGCTCCGCCTACTTCGTAGATGTCGAGCTACTGGACTAATCCATAATTCCGTAACACAACATCACACTACACGACAATTTTCACTTTGGATTTTTTCTATCCGCAGATTTCACAGATAAAAAATGTCGTATAGAGTGCCACTACATAAAAGACCCAGCAGGCAAGTGCGCCAGCTGGGTCTTTTTTTGTTCGATTCCTGCGAATCTCTGGGAAATTACGCTGAGAAGAGGATGTCGGAATCCATGACGAGAGCCTTCTCCCACAGGTGCTTATTCTCATCTAGGAACTTCACGTGCTCAGGTGCGACCTGGTAGGCATCATGCGCTGCCATGGACTCAAACTCCGTAACGAGGTTATAGTCCCAAGAGAGGTCGAGCACTGGGCGTGCCGGCACTTCCGCAGGGACACCCCAGCTGGATTGCATCGCGTGCTCCGTGGCGCAGAGCGCGGTGAGGGCGGCCTCGAACTGCTCCCGAACCTCAGGAGTCTGGTACTCCTCCTTTAACCAAAAGTGAACTAAGTGGATCATATCTGCCCTATACACAGCACCCCCACCCCACCTTGGCAAGCCATGATCTGAGAAATGCTATTCGTCGCCCTTCACCGCTAGGAACGACCCAAAGGTAAAGCACTGGTACCAGCACACCGGATGGGCAAACCCCAGAGAGCGCAAGCGGTCGAGGTGTGTCGCTACGCTCTCAGGCACCAGCACTTGGTCTATGGCGTCCCGTTTACGGGCGATCTCCATCGCGCTGTACCCTTGGCTGGCCTTAAAGGTGTGGTGCAGATCTGTCAGGAGCTCCTGCTCTGGAGTATTAGGGAAGCGGAACTTCTCGCTGATCAGGAGGATGCCCCCGGGTAGTAGCGCCTCATAGGCCCTGCGCAGGAGCCCCAGCCGCTGCTCCAGCGGGAGGAACTGCAGCGTAAAGTTCGACACGATCAGCTGCGCAGGCTGCGCAAAGCGATATGACGCCAAGTCCGCCTGCTGGAGAGTATAACGCCCCGCATACACAGGTGCCAGCCTCTCTGCCGCCTGCGCCAACATGTCCGCAGATAGATCCACCCCTACTACCTGTGCGTCTGTCTGCGCCAGGATCGGGAACATGCTCGCCCCTAGCGAGCACCCTAGATCATACGCCAGTGCGGGCGCAGCGTCAGCCGTCGGCACTGTCTCACGCATCGCCCGTCGCGCCACCACCCCGATCATCTCCAGCGTAAGCCCATACCCAGGCACTGACCGCCGGATCATATCCTCAAACACCTCCACCACTGAGCGATCAAACCGAAACGACCCTTCCCCCGGGGCCAAACTCTGATAGAGGTCATCCTTCATACACCCCCAAACCTGAAATCCCCACCCAGCCAGAGCGAGCCAAAAAAACGGAAAAAACCGTAGCAAAGGTTTCACACTACACGACAATTTTCTACTCATATTTTTGCTCGCAGATTGCGCAGATTAACGCAGATTTCCATTTAATTTTTTAGAAATGAATTGATTTGTGCCTGCAATAGCAATTCACCCTGAGACTCTCTCGCCCTCACAAACTATAAAGGAATCTCAGCGTTACCCTGAAAATTACAGAATACCTCTGAATACCCCCAAAATAATCTGCGTAAATCGGCGTAATCTGCGGGAAAAAAATGTCGTGTGGTGTGGACCTGAATAGTAGCAGAAGCGCAGGTGTAACTTTCATCTTTACGAATGTAGCCCATATAGGCTACATTCGTAATATGCAAGACACAGTAGTGAGAGCAAGAGTAAGCGCAGACCTGAAACTGGAGACGGAAAAAATCTTCGAGCAGCTTGGCATTACGACCACAGACGCAATTCGTATGTTTTTAGCTCAAGTCAAAATTCATGGAGGCTTACCGTTTGCGGTGCAAGTGCGAGCTGAAGCAGGGGAACTGTTACGATCCTCAGAACACCGGCAGAGCACTCTAGACTCCTTCTATAATGACTAAGCCCGGGGGTAACTATTCAGGAGGGGTACGACAAGAGCCTGACTTTTTCAATCTTCTTCGCGCCTTTGCGTCTTTGCGGTTCAAAATCAACTGCGAAGTTAAGGTTGGTGACGGCGAGACGCCGTCACTCCCCTGCCTTATGGCCGCTTTCTGATGTCACCTGAATAGTTACGCCCGGGGAAGTGTTTTGGGTGGACCTTGGGGGCGGCGGGAAAGTGCGTATGATAGTGGTGGTGTCACGTTATTATCCAAACGCACCCGAGGAAAAGGTTGCCAACCCTTTGTCCACCAGTGTCTCATAACGGCGCCTCCGCTCCCCAAAAAAAGCGGAAAAAACCCATTGCTCCGCTGGCGGTCTCATGGCATTTCCCTCTACCGTTTTTTTGCCCTGCACCTAATCTCGTCCCTCTTCTCACATGGCCTTTGACATTAATAAGCTGAACCCAGAGCAACGCGAAGCCGTAGAGACTATCCATGGTCCTGTCCTGATTCTAGCAGGAGCGGGCACGGGTAAGACGCGGACGGTTACCTGTAGGATCGCACATATGATCGACCAAGGGATACGGGCGGAGTCCATCCTAGCGGTGACCTTTACCAACAAGGCGGCCGCCGAGATGCGTGAGCGGGTTGCAGATATGGTCACGACGCAGGCCGCCCGCGCCATGACGATCTGTACCTTCCACTCGCTCTGTGTGCGGCTCCTGCGCCAGGACATTGATAAGATCGGGTACCGTAAGAACTTCTCCATCGCCACTGGATCAGACCAGGCCTCCATCATTAAGCAGCAGATCGTCAAGCAAGGGGGCGCGAACGAGAAGGTTAAGCCCGGGGACGTCCTGTCTGCGATCTCATCCGCTAAGAGTAATGGCATCCCGCTGACTGAGATGGAGGATGAGTTCTTCGCCGGCATCGCAGTAGCGTATCAGAACGAGCTGCGGGCGCGGAACGCGCTCGACTTTGACGACCTCCTGATCCAGGCCGAGCTCCTGCTGTCTGAGCATAACGATGTGCGGGCGAAGTTCCGTGAGTTTTTCCGCTACGTTACGGTAGATGAGTTCCAAGACACGAACAGCCAGCAAATGCGCCTGCTCCAGCACCTCGTAGGGATTCCCTACAATGTTTGTGTCGTAGGGGATGATGACCAGTCTATCTACG
Organism: uncultured Verrucomicrobiales bacterium; assembly: GCA_964455925.1. GTDB lineage: Bacteria > Verrucomicrobiota > Verrucomicrobiia > Verrucomicrobiales > Akkermansiaceae > WTJZ01. The sequence continues at coordinate 4,008 of CAYWAG010000012.1, forward strand.
GATGGCGAGGCGCCGATGTAACGAATATCCTGCAGTTCGAAAAATTCTTCCCAGACCCCAAGGTGATCCGGCTAGAGGCGAACTACCGGTCGAACCAGCACATCCTGCGCCTAGCGAACGCCACGATCCGCAATAACCCAAACCGCCGAGAGAAAGCCCTCCGCGCCATGCGCGAGGGTGGCGAGCTACCGCGCCTGATCGGGATGAATGGCGAGGCAGAGGAAGCCGAGTTTGTCGCTACGGAGATCCAAGATCGCCACCTCGACTACGAGATCCCCTACGAGCACTTTGCCGTCCTGTTCCGGACGAACACCCAGATCCGTAAGATGGAAGAAGCCATGCGAGAGCGCGACATTCCCTACCGCCTTATCGGGGCACAGAGCTTCTACGATCGCCGTGAGGTAAAGGATCTCCTAGCATTCCTAGAGGTCATCGTGGATGGCACCGCCGACGTCCCCCTGCTGCGGATCTTAAACACCCCGCCCCGTGGCATCGGGCTGAGCACTGCCATGCTCATCCTAGAGCAAGCCCGCGAGACGAAGAAGTCCATCTGGGAAACCATGCTCAATGAGGCCTTTGTGAAGACGCTCTCTAAGAAGGTGGGGAATGCGATTGATGAGTTTGCCGACTTTATCCTCACGCTGCAGGAGAAGCTGGACCAAAAGATTCCCACCATCGACATCTTCGAGGAACTGCTCGCTACCACCGACTACTTTGAGTGGCTCAAGGGCACCTGTAAGACGCCCAACGAGGCGAACCAACGCGGTGAAGCCATTGATGAACTAAAGGACTCCGTGCGTCGCCTCGATCCTGGGCTCTCTGCTCTCCGTAGCTACATCGATAAGGCCAGCCTAGACTCCGAGAAGGATGACGACGACCTAGAGAACCAACCCGGCGTCACCCTCATCACCCTACATGCCTCCAAGGGGCTGGAGTATCCCATCGTCTTCCTGGTGGGGGTGGAGAACGGGTTTATCCCCCACCAGCGCTCCCTAGATGAGGGCACTGTCGATGAGGAACGCCGCCTGTTCTACGTAGGGATCACCCGCGCAAAGGACGACCTCTGTATGACTTACTGCGCCACGCGTAAGAAGTGGGGCGAGGAGCACCATTGTGAACCCAGCGTCTTTATCCAGGAACTGCCAGAGGATGGATACGTCTTTACCGATCATGACGAACTCATGGCACAAGAGGCTGATGACGATGACATGGCTGCCCTCCTACGCGAAATGCGGAGCTAACCTGCCAGTCACTCCAGGGTCATCAAATAAGGGAGAAGGGCAGTAAGTGGCTAACGCCAGAGGGTGTATTCA
>CAYWAG010000012.1:5330-14003 GCA_964455925.1 uncultured Verrucomicrobiales bacterium
CACAGCCTTGACCGTCGTAAGGTGAGTTTTAAGGTTAGTGACGGCGAGACCCCGTCACTCCCCTGCCTAGCGACGTGGGGTCATGGAGGCGTGGGGACGGGAGACGATGTCGTCGTCGGAGAAGTGTTGTTGGTCGGCGCCCCAGTGTCTGAGTTCGATGGCGTTACGCCCCATGACGTGAAAGAAGTAGTCTGGGAGCTGTGTGACGGGGTGCCCTGCAGAGATATAGGCGATGCCACGGGGGTTCTCCCCCGTGAGGGCGGCGTAGATCTCTTCTCGCGTTCCGGTGGGGAGGGATTTGTGCGTGGATTGGTAGTCGATGAGGATGCGCTCTAGGATGACGAGCTTGTCAGGGATGCTGATGTCGGGGTTTAGGAGGTCGTCGGCTGGTTCCTGCGGGTTAGAGCTGCGCTCTGGGCGCGGAATGTGGAAGTCTGGCTCGTGGGGTGAGGCGGCGAGAGCTTGCATCTCTGGGTTCCCCTCAGAGGGGAGGTGGTCGTGCTCCTTCCGGTCGATGACGAGGTAGAGCACGAGCCCAAGGAGGAGAACCCAGGGGAGGAAACGGAGAAGGCGTTTCATACTATGTCCGTGAATACGAGGGGGGGGGGCTTACACGCCTGCCTTCATGAACCCGAGGTCGCGGTCGTTAAAGCGATGGAGGTTCGGGAAGATCTCGTTCAGCCTGCTGTCGGGCACCCCGAACCACTTAGCCATGGTGGCGCCGTATTGATCCACGGAGGTGGTGGGGAGCCAACGCCCGCGCCCGGTGTCCAGCGGGTTACTGGTGAGGGCGAGGTCTGGGTAGGTGCCGTATAGGTTCTTACCCACGACATCATCTCCGATGACGACATGGTGGCTGCCCCAGCCGTGGTCTGAGCCCCGTCCATTAGAGTCAAAGGTGCGCCCAAAGTCAGAGGCGGTGAAGGTGGTGACGCCCGACTGGGTGCCCTGTGCCTCTAGGGCGCGGTAGAATCCAGAGAGCGCGGAGTCTACCCCGCCGAGGAGTCCAGCATGGGAGTCTAGCTGTGGCCCGTGGGTGTCAAACCCACCAGTAGCGCAGAAGTAGATCTGACGGCGCATGCCGAGAGCAGCGCGCGCCTCGATGAGCTTCGCTACGGTGCGGAGCTGCTCCCCTAGGCGGGAGGTGGGGATCTCTGGGTAGGCGGCGGTGCCCTCTAGGGCGGTGGAGATTTTATCGGAGTCTTGGATAGCGCGGTTTGAGAGATCGGCGAAGGTTTGCTCCATAAGGTTCGCGTGCTGACGCTCTAGGAGACGGCGGAAGACGGCGTAGCGTTGCTCATCTGAGTCACCATTACCATTCCCGAGGTAGTATTGCTCATTCCCGCCCGGCCCAACGCGGAAGGGGAGGATGGTCTCCCCGGTCTGGAAGAAGTTTGCGCCATCCAGGGAGATGTTCATAGAGACGTTATCCTGATTATAGGTAGAGTTCAGTAGGTCCGCCATGCGTCCCCCCCAGCCGGTTTGCTCAAAGGCGATCTCACCTGCCACGCTGGTCTGCCAGAGCACTTGCTGGTCATTATGCGAGAAGAGGTGTGGAGGGATGGCAGAGGTGCGGTTCCGGTAGTCCGAGAGGGTCGCAGGGGCGTAGAGCGTCCCTACGTTCTGGATCACGGCGGCCTTCTCCTCTGCAAAGAGGGAGGAGATGCCCGGCATGGCAGGGTGCATCCCTAGCTCGCGCCCGTCATCATTATAGGCATCGAGCGTGAGGAGCGACTCTGAGGGGAGGGCGAGGACGGAGCGCCATTGCCTGTAGAGGTCATACTGCGTGGGGTCCATCGGGATGAGCATGTTAGAGGCATCATTACCACCGTAGAGGAAGACGCATACGAGAGCCTTAAAGTCTGTATCACTCGTGGCGGCCTCCACGGCAGCACTAATCTGCCGGAGGTTCATCATGGTGTTAAAGAGGCTGACGGTTCCGACAGAGGCACATGCAGAGAGCTTGAGCATCGCACGGCGGGACCAGTTGCCATCAGAGGAGGGATCTAGGTAGGACATAGTGTGTAAGGGCTGTAAAGGGTAGGGAAATAAGGGAGGGGGATTAGTGAAGAATGGCGAACTCTGGGATAGCCATGAGGACTTGGAGGAGGGCTTGGCCGTATGCGGTGGGGTCTGAGTGGTTCTCATACGCCGTGGCGAGGTCTCGTAAGGCGAGGCGGGTCTCTGGGGTGAGGGTGCCGCCGACGAGGAGGGTCTCTACCTGGTCGATCTGCTGCTCTGGGGTGAGCTCTGCCAGGCTTAGCGCACTGTAGTCGATGGGCTGATAGTTCGGCGTGCCATAGTCCGTGCGGAACCCGTGACGAATCCCGTTAAAGAAGTAGTTCGCCGTATCCACCACTGAGACTTCATTCGTGATCTGGAACTCTGGGGCGTAGAGCCCAGCATCCATGAGGAGACCTGGAACCTGGAAGTCTGGCTCAAAGAAGTTAAACACAGATACCGCCCATAAGGGTGCCTCGCGGAGCTCGAAGTATGGGTTCCGCAGTGGGAAGCGACCGAGCACAGGTGGATCACTAGACGGCTGCTGACGGAAGGCGCGGATGAGATGGGTAGCTCTGATCAGTGGCTCGCGGAGCTGTCCGCTGCGCACTGCATCGAGCGCCGCGACGTCACGCGCCTCTGGGTCTAGGAGCACCGCCTTAATCATCGCACCGAGGTTACCGCGCGTGCCTGTGCCATCGTCATTAAATGCCTGTGAGACACGGTAGATGTAAGCCGGGGACGGGTTACTGGTCACTAAGCGCTGGATGAGACGACGCGCTAGGAACGGAGCCACATTGGGGTGGTTAAAGAGGACGTCTAGCGACTGCGTAAGGTCCTCATACGGGGATTGTCCCGCAGGGATGACAGCACCACCCACGATCGTTTTCTGCCCCGTGTCATGGTTCTCTGTGAAGGACATCATACGGCTCATAGAGTCGATAGGCCCATGTGAGTAGGCAAAGGCGGTGGACTCATTAAAGGTCCAGCCCGTTAGGGCACGTGCCAGCTCATGCACATCGCTCTGGGTGTAGGTGGACTGGCGGTTCCCGTCGGCATCCAGCTTCTTAGAGCCATCGAGGTTTAGCTCCTCTAGCCCGATGGTGAAGAGCTGCATGACCTCACGCGCGTAGTTCTCATCCGGCACTTCCTTATCACTGCGTAACATCGTGAGGTAGAAGCCCATCATCGGGTTCAGGGTTACTTCCTCTAAGAGGTCACGGAAGTTCCCGAAGGCACCATCTACGAGCACGTCATAGAAGTTTGTCACACCACGGGGGTAGCGCTCTAGCACCGGGTTATAGTCCGAGATGACGAGGATCTCACTGAGGGCAAACGCGACTCTCTGGCGGAGTTGGTCATTCCCGTCGATCGCCAGCGTCCACCAGGTGTTGATGCGGTCATCATGGCTAACGTCTGCCAGCATCATGCTCTCTGGCATGGTCTCAAACCCCATCGTGCCACTACGGGTGTCAGAGGCGATGCGGGAGAGTCCCGCCCGGAAGGAGGCGAACCGATCCATCTCCGCTAGGTGCGAGGATGCAGGCTTAGCCATCTCTGCATTGATCCATGCCTCATACCCCATCTGTTGCACGCGGGCGATCTCCGCCGCTGTGGGGCCAAAGCTGGACTGAATCAGGAAGCGGGATGCCTCGTGGGCACTGATCTGGTTATCCGGCTCTACCCATTGTGCTGGGGCGTGGGTCGTGCCCTGATCCGCGAGGTAGGTCGCTGCCTGCTGGTCTGGCACCGTGACGTTAACCTGGCGCGTGACGACCTGGGACTGCGCCCCGTTCTCATCGGTAACAGTGTAGCGGAGATAATATGTGCCTGCGACACTGGTATCGACCGTGCCGTCGACCTGCACCTGCTGGGTCACATCCACCCCACCACCGGTGGTCGCCAGGAATCCGGCGTCGATAAAGTCGGAACCCACATTCACGGTGACCTCAGACTCCCCCTGTAGGGTCACAACGGGCGGCTGCTCTGTGCCCAGTTTATACGGTGCCAGATACGCCCCCTTGATGACCTCATAGGAGGAAGCATTAGGGCGTAACCATGCCAGCGAGAAGTGGTCTGCCCCCGTATGCTCCTTAAAGCGCACCTCGACGTAGTATCGGCGTCCTTTACGCATCCAGACAGGGCGCGAGAGCTGGTATTCAGGGTGTCTATCCCACTCATACTGCTGGGTGCTCTGAGGAGCCAGGCAGAGCAGCCCCTTATTCTCGACCTTATCATCGGTGCTGAGGAATGCCTCTGCCCAGTTATCCCCCGCAATGTTAAAGCGGTAAAACCCGTTCTTAGGAGGTAAGATGTAACCACGCACGACCCAGCCAAAGTGGTCACCCGTCATATACGGAGCCTCCATAGAGGTGATCTGGAAGCGCTCTGATGGCTGTTGGCTCGCGATCTCATCCTTCATATCGATCACCCAGCCCCCAGAGACATCATTATACGCCTCCACCAGGATAGATCCCGCATCGGGAGCGAGCGGCGCCCATACGCGCACCCGCGCATTATCAGAGACGGTGGTCTGCCCATCTGTAGCGGTGAGCTTAAAGACATACAGCCCCGGCCCCGGTAAGCGCACCTTCGTGGTTAGCGAGGTAGGATCATCGATGATCACATCCTCCCGGGCAAAGGTGCTGCGCTTCCACGCTAGCGTCCAGCGGTGCGTCAGTAGGCTAGGCCCTGGCTGATAATCGATCGCAGATCCACTGAGCGTCACGTATTCTAAGGGATGGTGATCCCCCTGCCATGGTCCCGCCTCCACCAGAATCTCACGATCCTGTGGCAGGTTCTCACTACCCTCCAGAGGAGAGAGCATCGCACCAGGGATGACCTGTGGCGGGACGTCACTGCCAGCAGGGCGATATGCCACTGCTAGGTGGTCTGTCCAGCCGCCCTCCTTATGGAGAGCCTCGATGTAATATTGCTGCCCCTTCTCTAGGGAGATGGGGAGGGACTGCTGCCCCTCACGGCGGGTCCAGTCATAGCGTCCCACAGTGCGCGGACAGTTCGCGATGAGGGTTTTCCCCTCCTGGTCAGCACCAGCGGTGTTCAGCCACAGCTCACTCTGGTCATCAGAGGCGATGAAGAACTCGTATTCCCCCGTGGTCGGCACGGTGAGGTAACCACGTAGGCGCTGCCCATAGTTCTCCCCGTAGTTATACATGGAGTCCATGCTGTCGATGACATCGGTAAAGGCAGGACTGTCTGGATACAGCGCATTATCCGTCAGGCTCTGCACCGTCCAGCCGGCGATGTTCTGCCAGATCTCGCGCGTGATCTTACCAGTAGTAGCGAGCAGCGGATCCTGCACCGTAATGAGCACGCTCTCCGTGCGGGAATGCTCCCCATCCGTCGCGGTCAGTGAGATCTCATACAGCCCAGGAGCCGTGAACGTAACATCCGTATAGGTGCTGCGGCGCGAGGAGAACGCGACCGATGCATCCGTAGACGCCCATCTATACTCCAGCGGAGCGGGCCCATCCTGTAAGTCATACACGAGCGCAGTCAGCGAGAGCGTGTCCGATGGCCACAGTAGCACCCGATCCGGTCCCAGTACGACCTCTAACTCTGGATCATGCGCCCGGGCATGCGTAGCTGGCGACAGGAATCCACGGGAGAGTTCCTCTAGACCGTTCGTCCCGGGTCCCTCTAGTGCCACGGAGAAGTGGTCATACCAGTTCCGCTCCTTATGCAGAGCACGGAGGAAGTAACGTTGCCCCGCCTCTAGCTGGATCCATTCAGAGAGCTGACGCTCATCGCGGTTCCACTGCTGGAAGTTCACTGCGCGCGGCAGGTCTACGATCTGCACGAGGTTTTCCATGCTCTCATCGGTGCTTAACCACAGCTGGGAGTGCTCATCCGCTGCGACACAGAGCTGATACGCACCACTCACGGGCACCGTCAGGTAGCCCTCCAGCATCGTGGCATAATAGTCTGTAAAGTCACGTGGAGGCGTCACTCCCGGTAAGAGGTCCTGGAAGGTGGGGTTCGCCAGCTCTGGATCCACCTCTAGGAGCTCTGCCACCTCACGCTCTGGCACATCCAGCCATACGGATCGGGTCAAATACCCCGCATCCTCTGACACCGGATCATTCACCGTGATCGTTACCGTATCACTATGCACCACCTCCCCTGCGGTCACCGCTAGGCTAAAGACATAACTCCCCGCCTCTGTAAAGGAGACCGCCGTCGAGAATGCCCCTGCCTCTGCCAGCTCCGCACTCGGTCCAGACACCTGTGTCCACACCGGTGCCACCTCTAGGTTCGCCCCAAACGCCTTCACCGCCTTACCAGACAGCACCGTCTGATCATGCGGCCAATAGTATGAGCGATCCTCCCCCGCATAGGCATAATACGACACCTCTGGGCGAAACTCCGCAGGATTCCCCACTGGGGATAAGAACCCCGCGCCGATCACCTCTGGCACTCCCACATCACCTTTGGTCCATGCCAGCTGCACATGATCACCACCCCACGTATCGACATGATAAATCTCCACGTAATACCGCTGCCCAGCCTCTAGCTCCACTAGCGCAGAGACCTGCCCCGTATACTTATCGTATTCCCCTACGCCCGTCGCATCTGTCACCTCAGCCACCTTGGCGAGGTTCGCCGCATCCGTATCCGTGCTCAGGTAGAACTCCGCATGATCATCCCCACTGAGGTAGAAGCGGTAGCTCGCCGTCTCTGGCACCTGCAGGAAGCCGGAGATCTTCTGCCCATACTTGTTCGACCAATTCACCGGACTACGGAAGCTCGAGAGCTGATCCGTAATCGTCGGGTTCTCTGGGAAGCGGCTATCCGCCCGTAAGTCATCCAGCGTGGCATAATTCGTCCCCATCCATACCTCGCGGGTCAGCCCGCCTGCTGCGTTTGACAGCGGAGGACGCACCGTGATCACGACCTCATCGCTCAGCGTCTCCGCCGGGGTCACCACCTGGAAGGCTAAGGTGTACGTCCCTTCCCCAGGGAAGGAAGCCGTCGCATTCGTCGCCGTCGCATCAGAGAAGACCACCCCCGCATTATCCACATCCACCCAGCTGACCGCAGTCGCCACCTCACCAGAACGGCGCCCATAATACGCCTGTAACTGCGCCTCAAAGTCTGGCGAATACAAGGTCTGGTCCGCCCCGGCTAAGACATGATAACTACGCTCCAACAATACAGGAGCCTCTTGCACCTGGTCGTCCAACGGAGCCAGGAACTCCCCTGCCACTAGCTGGATAAAGTCATCCCCTTCGTACTCCCAATACACCCGATGAAAGTCGATGCTCCAGCGATCCTTAAAGATGAGCTCAAACTCCACGGGCGCGCCCGCTACGAGATCGACCCACTCAGACATCTGGGACTCCTGGGCATATAAGTCCCCTTCGCGTATCCCCCCATTTACGGAGCATAGCTCACTCAGCCCCGCACCAGAGTCTAGGGAAAACCGCCCATACTCATCCGCCTCCAGATAGAAGCGATAGCGCCCACTCTTAGGCGGCAGGATATACCCCCGCGTCAGCGCGCCATAACGATCCGCAAAGTAACGCGGCCCCGCTAACGACGTAATCCACTGCCGCGCATCAGGCTGGGTCGGGAAGGCATACCCAGAGACAAAGTCCTCTAAATCTCCCCCGCCTTGGTTAAACCAATAATACTGATCAACACCACCCGCCTGTGCATGCAGCGCAGGGTGTAACACTACTGAAACCGTGTCGGTAACCACATCCGTACTACGCGTCGCCGTGACCTGAAATGCATACACCCCCGGCTCTGTCAAACTCACCTCCGACGTCGCCAGCAGAGGATCCACCAAGGAAGCCGACGGACCAGAAACCTGCTCCCACAGATACGTAATATCTCGCGTCCCCTCCTCAATGTGCACCGCCTGCGCGGTTAAGCTCACCGTATTACGAGGCAGATATAACTCCTGCGCCACACCCGCACTCACGACCAGCCCACTCACCTCAGGCGCCTCCGCCACCGGCTCCAGATACTCCCCACTGATTAACTCCGGAGCATCCACCTCCAGGGTCGTTGACCAACCCACCCCGAAGTTATCTCCGCCGCCGCCTTCCTTATGCAGCAGCTCCAGATAATACCGCTGCCCAGCCTCTAGGGGGATCGGAGCCGAAACCTGACTCTCATACCGGTCCCACATCCCAAAGTCCGTCCACCCATTAATATGCGCCACCGATACCGCGTTCTCCGCACTCTCATCCGAGCTCAGGAACAACTGCGTATGATCATCCCCACAGACCCAAAAATAATACACCCCACTCACCGGCACAGATAAATACGCCCGCGCCCTAGATCCATAATCACTCCCCCAGTTTTGCGGCTGCGCCAGCACGCCGGACACCGTCTGCGATGTGATCGGGTTATGCGGGTAATCCACACTACTCTCCAGATTAATGATCGAATTCCCCGGGATATTCGTCCATCGCTCTAGGTTCCAGTCTGACGCCATCAGACTCACTATCGCGTACATCGAGATCAGTAGTGTGTATATGCCTTTCATTGTGTTGAGTATTACGATTTCAGACACTATCTCACATTTGTCTAAATATAACAACAAAAAACGAACTAAATTTCCTTATTTAATCTTTTTTATGCATAAAAAATAGAACCGTGCTCTGAATTCGCGTTGTTCACTTATAGGAGGCGTAAAGGTGA
>CAYWAG010000013.1:0-13997 GCA_964455925.1 uncultured Verrucomicrobiales bacterium
AGTTTCTTGTGATAATGCTCTCCTACCTGAACAGTTACGCGCTCACATTTAGGCTGTCACAAAGCGGGTAGATGCGTAAGGCCGTTAGCCCGTCTATAGAGGAGGGGGCCTTACTTTAGGCGGTCCATGGTTGGGTTCCGCAGAGGGTTGTAGGTGTCTGGGACGTTGAGTTCGGAGGCGAGCTGAGTGAGGACGGGGGCGAGGTTGCCCTTTGGGAAGAGTTCGCGGTGGCTGCGGAGCCAGTAGTTGGCTAGGTCTTGGTAGGCTTGGGCCTTACTGCCGCCAAAGACCTCTGAGATGAGCGGGTCAATGTTATCTACGAGGCTGGGATCTACGATCAGGGCGAGGGCGGCGTGGTGCGCGCGCATGGAGCTGTAGCGGAGGTTCCCGCGCGAGGCGAGGTCGCGGGCGAGGTCTAGTGCCTCGCGCTCACGCCCTTTGACGCGCCCGAGGGTGTAGAAGTATTCCCGCCGGAGCCGGTCATCTACCCCGGGGAGTTGTAACGCCTGATGGAAGTATTCCTCGGCCTGGGTGAAGTTATAGGGGCGGTGCGGGTCTGTGTAGAGCCGCCCTAGGCTGAGCCAGAGCTGTGCCTCGTCGGGGTTCTCCGCTACGCCACGGAGGAGAAAGTCCTCGCCTTTCTTATGGTACTCGCGTTGCTTTAGGCGGCAGCGGGCGGGGGAGAGTCCCATCTTCTCCTCAAAGTCATAGTAGGCGTTATACGCGAGGTGCCAGGCGCCAGAGTCCCAGTAGTAGGTATTGTTCGGCTGGAGGGTGATGATGACCTCGAAAAGTTGCTCTAGCTCGGCCCATTCTTGTTCCTCGAAGGCGCCGTATGCCTGGAGGTTCATGACGGCGGCGATCAGGGAGCGCAGTCCACCGAGCGCGACGGCGGAGCTGGTTTGCCCGAGCTTTAGCTGCTTCTCTTGCGAGAGTGGCTCCTGGATAAAGCGCGCGTCCTTAAGCTGCTGCGTGAGGTGCTGCTGTGGACGCACGAGGAACTCCCCTACCACGACAAGCGCGAGGAAGACCACGATGGATTGGACCAACTTCTCTCTCATAACGGCAATAAGGGGCTTAGAACTCCTTCTTAGCAAAGGTGAACCAGGACAGGATCAGATACACGCTGGCATAGATGAGGCTAATACCGATGAGCGACCACATGAGGGGGGCGGGGATCGGCTGCCCCGCGATGGCGCCGTCGATGACATTATAGAGCCTAAAGTCTGGAAACACGACGGAGACGAGATGCGAGCCATACTTCATGAGCGGGCTGGGGTCTAGCTGCTGGTAGAGCCAGAACTCCCGGGCCTCCCCCGCAAAGTGCCCAATAAAGTAAACGAGGAAGCCCATAATGATGGTAAAGAGCGTGCTGGTGGAGAAGGTAGAGATCAGCAGTGCCACGCCCGCGATGACCATGGACTTTAGAAAGATGGCAAACACGCCGGCCTGCACTGTCCAGGTGGCACCTTGGGCGAGAATGTCCTGGCGCTCCAGCTCGATCTCTGCGGGCGTCCACTTCAGCCCTTCCGCCAGGGCTAAGCGCTCTGCCAGCGTCTCTGCCGTGCGGAAGTGCAGCGCGACCACTAGGAGGATATCCATGAGGAGGAGAGCGAGAAAGATGGTCCACAGCACGCCCAAATACTTACCCGCGAGGTAGTCGAGGCGCGGGACTGGCTTACAGAGGATCGTGTAAAGTGTGCGGTCCTCTACATCCCGCGGCAGGAGTAAGCCCGTAGCGGAGACGGCAAAGATAATGGCAAACAAGCTCATCGCGCCCATGGCAGAGCTCTTTAGCATCTTTAGCTCCTCCTCCGCAGCGGCGGCTGGTGAGTTCCCAGAGGGCAGCTCGAAGAAGTTTACCCCGATCAGGATCAAGGCAAACACTGCTAGGAAACCAAACACCTTCATCCGCACTAACTGCGTAAAGGTGTGCGAGGCGATAACAAATACGCGTGTAAACATTCCGATCATTTTTCCTCCTGTGACATTTGAATAAAGAGAGCCTCTAGGGAGGTCTTTGGTGCCCCGCTAGAGACGATCTCTAAGCCCGGCACTCCGTGCGCTAGCTCTAGGAGCTGTGCCTGCGCGGTCGCATCCCCCTTAGCGATGAGCTCGCACTGCTCCTTTAGGGTAATGAGTTCCTCTAGGGTGCCCTCACGCTTAAGCGAGCCGTTAAAGATGATGCCCACACGGTCACAGATCTCCTGCACCTGCTCTAGTAAGTGTGAGCAGAGGAAGACGGTTTTGCCCGCCTCCTTTAGCGATAGGATGAGGTCACGAATCTCACGCGACCCCACGGGATCAACCCCTGCGGTGGGTTCATCTAGGATCAGTAGGCGCGGCTCATGGATCAGTGCTTGTGCGAGGCCGATGCGCTGTAGCATGCCCTTAGAATACGTGCCCACCTTTTGGCGGCGTGCATGGCTGAGGGAGACTTGCTCCAGTAGGTCGCTGATGCGGGCGCGCAATGAGCGCCCCGAGAGGCCACAGAGCCGCCCATAGAAGCGTAAGGTCTCCTCCCCGGTAAGGTGCTTATAGAAGTAGGGGTTCTCCGGCACATACCCGACATCGTTGCGTGAGTCTACCTTGACGGAGTCCTTCCCAAAGATGCGGCACACGCCCTGCGTAGGAGCGAGAAGGCCTAGAAGGGCCTTCATCGTGGTGGACTTACCAGACCCATTCGGCCCGATTAAGCCATAGATCTCCCCCTGATCAATGTGCAGGGACACCCCGCTTACGGCCTGTATCTTACGACGCCGAAACGGGGTGGTAAACTCCTTAGATAAGTCCTGTATCTCTACCGCCAATGACATAGTGCCCGAATGTATGCCAACGCACCGCCCCATAGCAAGCCCCCATGCGGGCAAGGGTGTGATTTTTTTTATACCTGAATAGTTACTTTTCTACTGCAATTTCATTGCATCATAATCCCCCTTTGGGATATGGTGGGGCGGATTTCCTCTGCATTACCATGTCTCTACCTGTTTCACCTCAGCCCACTGCCTCTACACGCGCGCTCCGGCGGTTGCTCCGCGATTGTGCTACGGGGCTCTACCAGCAGTTCTACTATCTGGGGAAGGATGTCACCTGTCGCGAGGGGAATTTGTTGCTCGAATATGGGTTTACAAAGGCTCCGTCAGAGGGGTTTAAGAAGACGAGTTGCTACACCCTGGAGCAGCCCGGATTTACGCTGGAGCTTTACGGCTCTTGTGCCTCCTGCGTGACACCACAGGGGCAGGTCGTCTTCCTACGGCCTAAGAACCGCTTCTACCATTGGGTATCCCCGCATCGCTGCATCGCGGGGCGCTGGAGCGCTGCAGATCTGGATGCTGGCACGGCGGACAGCCTGTATACGGCGGTGCGTCCCCTCCTGCAGTGGTGGCTGACGTATGAAGCCTGGCTACGTGAGCGTATGCCCCCCGCTTACCGACAGCAGATCCACCGCGAATGGAAGAAGCAGAACCGACGCAAATCCTGGCTCACTCCTAATCAGGACACCGATTGGGTCGCATCCTTCCTCCAACAAGGGCACGAGACCCCTCGCCCACAGCTCCGTTCCCCCCGCCATCCGTCCACCTCCCCCGCTCGGTATCACGCCCCGCACCGTCGTGCGAGCACGCCCCCTCTCTCCCTGTGACCCTCTCTCCCGCCTCATCACTGCCAGTGCTCTCTACCGTCCGCCCCTTACTGATCCTGACGGGGTTTCTGGGTGCTGGTAAGACTACCCTCCTGCGCGCGCTGCTGACCGCCACGCGTGAGGCGGGCTACACCACAGACGTCATCCTGAACGACTATGCCGATGCCACCCTAGACGGTGCCACGCTAGAGGGACTGACCCACACGCTCTCCCCGCTGACGGCTGCCTGCGCCTGCTGCGAGGGGCTGGACTTCCTGCTAGAGCTCGCCCTCCAGTCTGCAGACTCTGGCTCTGACCTCCTGTGCATCGAGCTCAACGGCACCGCAGACCCCATCCCTATTATTGAGTCCTTTACCCTGCTAGAGCATAAGCTCAAGCGCCACCCCCGCTGGCAAATCTGTGTCATTCACCCCGACCACTTTCGGACACAAGCGCGCTACGAGGACATAGAGACCTTACAGCTCCAGACCGCCAGTCACATCTACTTCTCACACACAGACACCGCCCCGGTGTCAGAGGAGCTACTGGGACAAGTGCGCGAGATTAACCCCTCGGCAAACATTATCAGCTTAGCAGACCTCCAGCAAGCCGTCTGCGACCTCGCCCAACGGATGCACGCACGGCTCCTAAGCCCCGCTGATGGCAGCAGCGCAGGCTCGCCTCGGGACCTACTGACCCTGACGCCGCAGCATCATGCCACGCACGACTTCACCGCCTGCCAGCTCCCCCTGCCAGCCTCTGTGGAGAAGGAGCAGCTCCTCCTCTGGCTCACTAGCTTACCTACCGATGTGATCCGCGCTAAGGTGCTAGTCGGGATAAATGGGCGCAAAGGGCGCTACCTCTACGAGCGCATCGGCACCACGGTGTCTAAATACGTGCAACGGGTCGCGCTGAATGCACAGGTTCCAAACTCCGCCATCCTCATCGGGCCAGATCTAGACCCTACGGCACTGAGCATACAGGCAGAAGCGCTGCTACGTAACGCAGAATAAGAGCACCAAAGAAGAAGCCCCGCTAACCGCACCCCACTGAGAACACCCTATCAGAATATCCTACAGAGCCGCAAAGCATCTTCAATATTCAACAATATAACAAAAAAAGTGCAATATTACACTCATTAAAGAAAAAAGAAAAATAAATTGTCGTAAATAGAAAAGTTTGATGGTGATTGTCAAAATTTGATGAGAATTTACTCAACTACATGGCGACGAGTTCTCTATATAATATATACACCCTAGCATTCTAATATGAGTATTCACATTGATTTATCACCCGAGGCCCAAGAACGCCTGAAGAAGCAAAAGACTCGCTCTACCATAACGAGCCTTCTCATTTCCGTTGGAGTCATCCTCCTCTTAGGTCTGACATTAGGACTGCTCACCATCATTATTCCTAACAAGGAGCCTGAGGTCATCATCGCATACGCTGCCGCTCCACAGGAGCAAGAGACCACGCAGGACCCTAAAGTTAAGATCCAAAAACGTCAGGTCCCAACACCTCCAGCATCCTCCTCTGCAGTCGCTAATGTGATGACTACGACCGCCCCGACCAGCATCTCCATTCCTGACACGAACCAGATGGTTTCTGTCGACGCTCCAGACTTCGGTTCCTCTGACGACTTTGGGATGGGCTTTGGGTTTGGAGAGGAATCACAGGCGCAAGGCATGATGACTGCGTTTGGGCGTGTGAGTTCAGGCGGGATGACAGGCTACCTCTTTGACATGAAGCAAGATAGACGTGGAGATCCTACTTCTGACTTCAACTCAAACCTCCAAGAAGTTCGAAAGAAAAAGTACCAGCACAGTGGGTTCAAGGATTTTTATAAAGCAGACGTAGAGCTCAGCTTTAGTTACCTCGCCATTGACTATACCTCTGCAGATGTAGGACCTGCATCGTTCCAAGCAGAGGACGAAATCGAGCCTCGCCAGTGGTTTGCGGTGTATGAAGGCACTTTAGCGTCCACACATAGTAAACAAGTGCGCTTTCTGGGTCGCTTCGATGATACGATTCTCGTTTATCTCAACGATAAGGTCGTCTTTGACGGAAGCTGGAACGGTTCATACAGTGATCTCCACTCCGAATGTAATTTAAGAGGATCACAAGCCAAGGATTACCCTAAGATCGTGGGGCGTAACGTCTGCATCGGAGACTACGTAAACCTTAAGGCAGGCGACAATCTTCGTATCGTCGTTGCTGAAATCCCAGGAGGTCGCCTAGGAGGAGGGCTATTTATCGAAGAGAAGGGGGTCAAGAACCCTGGGTTAAAAGCGAACGGTGAATACCGTTACATCCCCTTCACCACGAATGAACTCACAGATGAAGACATCACCTTACTAGAGGATAAGAACACACCTATCGAGACCGGTAACGTCCCCTATTTCCCTATCGAGAACTAATACCACGGATAAGGGGGGAAGTGCACAGGAGTGCCCGCTTCGTAGCTGGCGCTCCTGGTGGCTCAGATTCGGGCTGGTGGTGTGATCCTTTCCTCTCTCTGAACCAGCCCTCATTATTTGCGGGCAGGTTGCCACTTCCGTTACGCTCAGTATTACTGAGCGTATTTTACAGAGCAGCCGTAGGCGCGCGTCTCTGGGGTTTCGACGGCCTCACCCGCGAGGATGCACTCTAGAGCTGCTACCACATAGTTATCAGCCCCCTTGATGTCAGCAGTGTTCGTGGACTTCTTAGAGTCGATCGCCCCTGCATAGGCTAAGGTTCCTGCCTGGTCGATCACAAACATATGCGGTGTCGTCTTTGCTTCATACGTCTTCCCCACTGTTCCATCGGCATCTACGAGGGCGTATGTAGCGGAGGACGATTTCTCCTTAACAGCGGCCTCCAGAGCAGCAGGCGCTAGATAGGTAGGATGTCCAGTGTGCGCAGAGGAGACCAGAATCCAGGTCACGCCCTTAGCCGTATAATCCGCCTGCAGCTTCTGCATGTGCCCCTCCTTATAATGCTTCACGACGAAGGGGCAGCCAAAGTTTACCCACTCAAGCACAACTACCTGCCCCTTTAGGCCGGCGAGAGAGACTTCCTCCCCAGCTGCTGTCTTCAGGCTAAAGGCAGGAGCGGGCTTACCAACCTCAGCGGTGGAAGGCTTTTTCTTCTGAGCATCAGAGCCACAGCCACCGCAGTGGGCGAAGGAGAGAGACGTAATAGCAGTAAGTGCCACAAGGGTAGATACAATAGATTTCATAATGATGTATTGTTTTTATAGGATTATTTATTCAACTCGTGTGGTATGTCATAAGGAACAGAACACAGCACCATGAACCTACCAGCCATCGCCAGAATGTCAAACGCTCGCGAGTAATTACTAATATGAGGTAAATTTAACTTAGTTTGATAAAAGTCACATTTTCAGTACATAAACACCCTTCCCACGACATACTATTATGTGTGGATCCCATGGATTCACCATATATTCCAAGCGAAGCAGTTCGTGAGTAATTTATGTATTTTCATAATAGTAACAAAAAATGGGTGGTGCCCGTGGGTGCGGGCATCATTCGACTTTGACAACGCTTTACATTGTCATTTTTTATAGCTTCACATGTAGCTAATTCATGTCTTTTTTATGCCGAAATATAAATTACGCCTACTTATACCCACCCTCAGTATGAACTTTGCTTAGCATTCGTAATACTCACATTAATTTTCTCCTGCGATTCGCCCTCTAACAGGTCTGAGAACCCGCAGAACAGCTTGGAGTTCTCTGGGGGGAGTGGTGGCACGAGGTCTGGAGCCTGTAGGTAGGTCTCACATACGGAGAAGAAGTCCTGCCTAGACTGCACTCGCCTGATGGTGTGCTCGAACTCAGGCTCTACGCCTTGCACGATGTAGTTCAGGTACCGCTTCATCTTATGCACATGCTTCACCTCGTCAAAGGGGGCATGGAACTCGCGGGCGGTCTCCTCCCACAGGCGCGTAATGTAGTCTAACACCATCGCGCGGGTCACCGGCACGGGATCATCACCACGGAAGGCCGCGCGGAGCTGGCTAAAGAGCCACGGGTTACGGATAGCACCTCGCCCGATCATGAGGCCCTGCGCCCCTGTCTTCTGCAGATAACTCAGCCCGGTCGCCACATCTACGACATTCCCGTTCGCATACACAGGGCAGGTCAGCTGCTCCGCGGCACGACGCACCTCCGCGTGATGCACGGGAGTTTGGTAACGCTCTCGCACTGTCCTACCATGCACCGCCAGGGCATCGATCTCATAATCACTAAAGATCTCCAATAAGCGGTCAAACTCCCCCTCTGTCTCAAACCCCACGCGCGTCTTCACGGTAAACTCGAACGGTGGCGGCACGACCTCCCGTAATGCCGCTAAGATCTCCCGAATCTTCTCTGGCTTACGCAGTAATCCGCCACCAGCGTCCTTACGGTACACAATCGGGGCAGGGCAGCCGAGGTTTAGATCCACACCCGCGACATTATGCTTCATGAGCTCCTTAGCAGATCGGACCAGAGAGGGAATGTCTTGCCCGATCATTTGCGCATAGATGGGGCGACCCGTAGGGTTCTCATCGATCGACTTTAGGATGTATGGCTCTAGGGTAGAGTGCACATGCACGCGAAAATACTCCGTCACATACAGATCTGGTCCACCGTAATGTGCCATCACCTTCATAAAGGGGTAGTCCGTCACCCGCTGCATGGGGGCCAGTAAAAGAGTAGGAGAAGCAGGCATGCCGCTTACGTAAAACCATTCCCCGCTCCTGCCAACCATAATTCAGCCCGAATATGAGGCACTCCACAGGGACACGAGTTACAGGTAACACCTAAAAACAAAAAAAGCGCCGAAGCGCTAAGATGAAGATCGAAAATGAACTTATTAAAAGAATGAAAAAAGTACGCAGACTGGGATTTGAACCCAGGACCAATTGGTTAAAAGCCAACTGCTCTACCGCTGAGCTATCTGCGCTTTGGTAACTTGGTGGGTGGACACCCTAATCACATTAGAAACCTATTGCAAGAGAAAACTGCACCTTTTCGCACTTTTTTTTCTCCCGCGCTGAGAATTGACTTCTGCGCCTTTCTCTGCTAACAAGACGATCATGTCAGGTTGCTTCAACTTCATCGTATGGATGATCATTTTCTTACACATTACAGGCTCTATCCTAGCGATCGTGTATTTGAATGCAGATCTAGAAATCCTGCTAAAAAGTGACACGGCAGGCTGAGTTTACGGATTTTTGTGGAGCGGAGGGCTGTAGATAGCCCATTCCACGTGCTAAAAGCGCTGTGAAAGGTCGGGGCAGAGCACATGCGGTCAGGGTGTCAGCGCACGAATTACGGATTCGAAAGTGGGTCTCCAGATAAAATCATCCGCAGAGGCAACTATTTTCTTCTCACGGAGGCGGAAGCGAGGTAGGAACCTCTCTCGCTGTAGAGGCCATACTGGTCACTGGAGACGAGAGAACCCGAGCCAACGATATAGAAGATGAGTGAATTAGACCTAGGAGAGCAGCCTTTGATCCCCATGATGGAGAAGTGGGGCTTAGTCAATGAGGACTTGGTAAACGCCTCTACCGAGCAGCTAACCTATAAGCAAGTGCAGCGCGCGCGCAACGGACGCCGCCTGACCATGCAGATGATGAAGAAGGTTCTCCGTGCCTATAATGTCGCTATTTGGTATAAGCTGGATAAGAAGCAGAAGGACCAGTTCGAGGAATACACGCACCATAACGTGCTGTTTAACTACGCTAAGGGCTACACCGAGGACTACCAAGACCCTAACACCTCCCTCATCGCAGTGCTCAACGGCGAGGACGAGCCAGAGGGCTAATCCCCCCCGCCCTCTGCACATTCATGGCTATGCCTGACCTCCGCACCCCAGACTCTGTGCCCGTTATTGTGGGAGCAGGGCTGGCTGGATGTACCTTAGCGTGGCAGATGCACCTACGGGGGCTGCCCTTTCTGCTAATAGAGGATCAGCCCCAGGCGGCGGGCTCCCTAGTAGCGGCAGGGATGCTGTGCCCGGTGACGGGTAAGGCCTTTAACCCCTCTTGGCGTGTGGAGGAGTTCTACCAACCCGCGCGCGAGTTCTATGCGCGGGTGGAACAGATCCTAGGGACGACTCTATGGTATGACTATCCGGTAGTGCGCCCGTTCTTCTCTGCTAAGGATCGACGAAAGTTCGAGCGTAAATGTGCGGAGAACCCCGCGCTGGCACAATGGGTGGACTCCGTGCTAGAGAGCATCCCTACAGCGCACGCGCCTGATGGAGCCGTCGTTTGGCGCGGGAGTGGACGCCTGCATGTGGAGCACTACGTGCAGCAGAGCCGGCAGTACTTTGCGCAGCAGGGAGCCTACCAGCAGCGCGCTTACCAGTCCACTACAGACCACCGCGCACTCTTTACCACAGGTGCCAGGGGACTCATCCACGCGCAGCCAGTCCCCCTCCCCCACCGCTCTGCCAAGGGCGAGATCCTCACCATCCAGGTCCCAGACCTCCCGCAGGACAGTATTCTGAGCAGGGGCACCTGGATCGTCCCCACGGGAAACCGCGACCACACCTTCCTCTGCGGGGCGAACTACGAATGGGACTCCCTCGATAACACCCCTACCGCCGCAGGGCGCAGGAGCGTAGAGGAGGGCCTGCGTCAGCTGCTAGCCCTCCCCTACACCGTGCTGGACCACCGGGCGGGCGTGCGCCCCATCGTGCGGCGTAGCGAACCCGTCATCGGCACCACGGCAGAGGGACATGCATACCTCAACGGCCTGGGATCCAAGGGCACACTCTACGCCCCGCTCACCGCCCATTACCTGATTCAGCATCTCACAGGGGCTCAGGCTCCACTCCCGTCGTATCTGACGCTCACAGAGGAGTAATCCCACTCGTTTATGCGGTTGCATTTCTCTGCGAGGGGGCTTACAGCATAAGATATGCGTAACATTGATGGTAAAGCAGTGGCTGCCCAAGTGCTGGCAGAGGTAGGTACGGAAGTCTCCGCCCTAAAGGAGCAAGGCATCACCCCGGGGCTAGCCGTAGTCCTAGTAGGGGAGGATCCCGCCTCTAAGGTCTATGTCGGATCAAAGGTCCGCAAATGCGAGGAGCTGGGCATTTATTCCCGTAAGATCGCCCTCCCGGCAGAGACCTCAGAGAGCGAGCTGCGCCAAGTCATCGCCGACCTCAACGCCGATGACGCCATTAGTGGCATCCTCGTGCAGTCCCCGCTCCCTGGTGATCTCCGTGCCATTGAGGATGACATTGTCGAGGGGATCGATCCCCGCAAGGATGTCGATGGGTTCCACCCCATCAATGTCGCCAAGCTCATCATGGGGGATAGCACCGGGTTCGTCCCTTGCACCCCAGCGGGCTGTATCGAGCTCCTCAGGAGCGAGGGCGTGGAGCTCTCTGGCAAGCGCGCGGTCGTCGTGGGGCGGAGTATGATCGTGGGTAAGCCCCTCGCGGCACTGCTCCTGAACGAGAGCTGCACGGTCACCGTGGCGCACTCGCGCACGCAGGATATTAATGCCGTCTGCCGCGAGGCAGACATTCTCCTGGTAGGGGTGGGCGTGCCCGAACTCATCACTAAGGATGCCGTCAAGCGCGGTGCCTATGTCATTGATGTCGGCATTAACCGCATCGACGATCCCAGTAAGAAAAAGGGCTACCGCCTCGTCGGGGATGTGGACTACAAGGGCGCTAAGGAACACGCGGAGGCGATCACCCCAGTCCCAGGTGGCGTCGGTCCGATGACCATCGCGCTCCTCATGAAGAACACGGTTAAAGCCGCGCGCCTGCTCAACGCCTAATCCTCCTTTCTCACCCAGCCCCCCAGTCGACAGCGTGTCTGACCTCCCTATCTATCAGCACCGTGAGACCATCCTCACGGCCCTACAGGATCAGCAGCGCGTTCTGCTTAACGCTCCCACAGGATCGGGCAAATCCACCGGGATTCCCCCCATCCTCTACGATGCTGGCACGATAGAGGGGCAGATCATCATCGTGCAGCCCCGCCGCCTCGCCGCGCGTTTACTCGCGCAGCGGGTGGCACAGGTGCTGGGGACTCGGCTGGGGGAGGAGGTCGGGTATGCCGTGCGGTTCGACTCTAAGTTTACCGCGCGCACGCAGATCCTCTTTGTCACGGACGGAGTACTGCTCCGCCAGATCGCAGAGAACCCAGAGCTACAGGGCATCGGTCTGATCATCTTTGATGAGTTCCACGAGCGTCGCATCTCCTCTGACATCGCCCTAGGGTATTGCCAAGACCTGCAGCACGCCCAGCGCCCAGACCTCAAGCTGCTCGTCATGTCCGCCACGCTGGCAGAGGAGTCCCTAGAGGCCTACCTCGCGCCCTGCGCTAAGATTAATGCGGAGGGCCGCAGCTACCCCGTAGAGATCTCGCACCGCAGTGCCCGCCCGGTGAACCACCCACGCACCGGACGCCCAGAGACACCCCCAGTGTGGCAGCAAGTCCTCTCCCTATCACGTGACCTCAGTGCCACTGATGACACTGGCAACTGGCTGATCTTTATGCCTGGCATGTTCGAGATCCGCAAGACCATCGAGGCGCTCCAGAGCGCCTCCTGGCTAAGCCACTATGAGGTCTACCCGCTCTACAGCAGTCTCCCCCCACAGCAGCAGATGCAGGCGCTGGAGAGCACCGCGCCTAAGATCATCGTCGCGACAAATGTTGCCGAGACCTCGCTCACCATTAATGGCGTGCGCACCGTCATCGACACCGGCACCGCTAGGGAGTCCCGCTATGACCCCAGCCGCGACATGGACTCGCTCCTCGTGCGCCCCATCTCACAAGCATCTGCCACCCAGCGCGCTGGACGTGCCGGGCGCACCGCCCCTGGTACCTGTTACCGCCTGTGGTCAGAGCCAGATCACCAGCGCCGCGACGCCTTCCAGCCTCCAGAGGCCCTGCGCGTGGACCTCGCCCCCACCCTCCTCCTGCTCGCCGACCTCGGCTACACCGCAGAGACCTTCCCGTGGCTAGACGCCCCACCGCCAGAGACACTAGCCCGCGCGACCGCCCTGCTCACCGCCCTCGGCGCGATGGACTCTGACGGGCTCCTCACTGAGGTAGGGCGTACCATTGCCGCCCTACCACTGCCCCCTCGGCTCGCCCGCCTCGTCCTCGCGGGGGAGGAGCACGACTGCCTGCCAGAGACCCTCTTTGCCGCCGCCCTCCTCCAGGGCGAGCCGTTCGTCAAACGCACCAGCGGACTGCAGTCGCCCAACGCCCCGCGCGCGCGACGGAGCCAGAACAGTATCGCCGACTTCGAGGAACGGCATGATCCCTCCTCCTTTGCCGGACTCTACGCTGCCTATGCCTACATGAAGGCGAACAACTTCTCGCCACAAGCCGCCAAGCCCTTTGGGCTCACGCTCCGCGCCCTGCGGGAGCTCGATAAGTCCATCACGCAGCTGCAGGCCAGCCTCAAGCGTAGCGCCAACTCCCGCCTCCGAGCCGCGCCAGACTTCCACTCCCGCGCCCCCCAGTTTGCCCGAGCCATCGCGCTGACCTTCCCAGACCGGCTCTGCATGCGCCTGGGTGCGGGCACCCTGTCCGCCCGTCTCCTAGGCAACCGTAAGGGGAAGCTAGAGGACAGCACCCCTGCGCGCGAAGGCACCCTCTTTCTCGCCACCCAGATCCAGGAGATCGAAGGGCGCGACGTCCTCACGCACCTCTCTGGTCTGGTCCAGCTCACTGCCGAAGACCTCGCCGACTGGTTCCCCGACCGCTGCCACACCAGCACCGCCGTCACCCTGGATGACGTGACCAACAAGATCGTCAACCAGCAAGCCACGACCTACCAATACGGCGCGCAGTCCCTAGAGATCGACAGCTACATCAGCAACGAGGCACCAGACCGCGACCAAGTCGCCGCCCTCCTCGCCAGCCTCATCCTAGCGGAGAAAGCCAGCCTCCCGCTGTGGAATTACAAGGTGGACCAATGGATCGCCCGTCTCAACCAGCTCGCCTCCTGGATGCCCGAGCTAGAGCTACCGCCCATCACCGCAGACGACCGCGAGGTCCTGCTACAAGAGATCTGCGCTGGCGCCACGCGGATAAAGGAGCTAAAACAATGCGACCCCTGGCCCGTCCTCCACGACTGGCTCAGCCCCATGCAGGCTAGTGCCCTAAAGAGCTACGCCCCCACCGAGATCACCCTCACCAACGGCACAAAGACTAAGATCACCTACGCCGAAGGCGAGCCCCCCACCATCGCCGTCCGCCTCCAGCGGCTCTACGATGTCACTGACACCCCCACACTCTGCAACGGCCAGATCCCCCTCCGCGTCCAAATCCTAGCCCCAAACCAGAGACCCTGGCAAATCACCTCTGACCTCCCCAACTTCTGGGAAAACGGCTACCCCCAAATGCGCAA
>CAYWAG010000014.1:0-2539 GCA_964455925.1 uncultured Verrucomicrobiales bacterium
CAGTCAGTGGCTAACGCCAGAGGATATATTCACGAGCGGGACGCTCGTGCCACAGCCTTAGTTACTAGCGATGGTGCGCTCGGTGCGGGCGTCTAGGATCTTATATTCCTCGCGGCGGGCGGATGGGTCGCCACGGAAGATGAGGCGGCCGTTGTAGGAACGCTCGAGTTCCATGAGGAGGTGGGAGTCCTGCTGCTTAAAGCGGTTCAGAACGTCCTTATTGGTGACGATGATGAGGTCGCCTTCTTGGGTATCCTTCTGCTTAGCAATGATGGTGCTGAGCTCGCGCTGGATGTCGATAGACATGGACATGGCGGTTTTGACGCGTCCACGGCCATCACAGCATTCGCAGGGTTCATAGATGACCTCGCGGAGGGACTCGTTCAGACGTTGGCGGGTCATCTCCATGAGTCCGATGGAGGAGATTTGGAGGACTTGGGTCTTAGCCTTATCCTTCCAGAGCTCTTCCTTCATCTTACGGTAGACGGCATTCTGGTCACGGCGGTGACGCATGTCGATAAAGTCTACGACGACGAGCCCCCCGATGTTGCGCAGGCGCAGCTGGCGGGCGACCTCGACGGCAGCCTCGAGGTTTGTCTCCGTGATCATCTTCTCGACGTCCTTAGAGCCACGGTTACGGCCGGTGTTCACGTCCACCGCGATCATGGCCTCGGTCTCATCAATGACGAGGTATCCGCCACAGGGGAGGAGGACTTGGCGGCGGAAGGCTTCCTCGATCTGCTTCTCTACGCCGAGCTTCTGGAAGATGTCGCGCTTAGACGGGTAGTAGTGGACGTGCTTCTTAGAGCGTCCAGAGATTTTCCCGACGAGTCCACGGATGTAGTCGGTGGTTTCTTGGTCATCGCAGATGATCTTATCGATCTCGTCGGTGAGGAGGTCGCGCCCGGTTTTCTCGACGATCCCTGGTTCCTGGAAGACTTGGACGGGAGCCTTGTTCTCATCACGGATGGCGGTGACGTCATCCCATTGCTCTAGGAGCATGGCGAGGTCACGGACGAAGTGGCGCTTACGCGTGCCTTGTGCCACCGTGCGCATGATGATGCCCATGCCCTCGGGGACGTTCAGCTCGTTCATGATCTTACGCAGGCGGGCGCGCTCCTTAGGGTCGTCGATCTTACGGGAGATGCCAAACTGGTCCACATGAGGAGTCAGGACGAGGTAACGGCCCGGCATGGAGATGTTCGTGGTGACGCGCGGTCCCTTGCCGCCGATGGGTCCCTTAGACACCTGGATCATGATGTCAGACCCTACAGGGTAGAGGCGAGGGATGTCCTTAGCGGTGATCTTCTTAGCCTTCTTCTTTTTCTTAGCGGGGCGATCACTGCGCTGGACTTCCTCCATCTGGGAGTTGTTCAGGGCCTCTGGGATAGCGTCCCAAAAGTGGAGGAAGGCGTTCTTCTCCATCCCAATGTCCACGAACATGGCCTTGAGCCCTTGCTCGATGTTGTTGACCTTCCCCTTAAAGATGCTGCCGACGATGTTGTCCTCGCCTTCGCGCTCTAGGCTGTATTCGACGAGCTGCCCTTCTTCGATCAGGGCGACGCGGCGCTCCAGCTTCTCGACATTGACGACAATGGTGCTACCCTCAGCGGGGTTCACGGGCCCAATACCGAGGGCCTTTTTCATTTTCTTAATCATATGGTTATGTGTTGTTTCTTGCTTTATTTTTAAAGTGTTAGTCCGATGCCGCCGCAGCGGCGGCGCGTTCCTCTGGGGTGAGGAGCAGTTCATCGACTCCGTTGATGTGCCCCTTGTAATTATCCATTACCTTAGGCTCTGGTAGGGACTCTGCGAAGAGAGCCTTAAAGGTCTCGCGAACGAGAGGGCCAGCTACCTTACCGCCTGAGGTGCCGCCGATCACCACTGCACAGACAGCGTATCGGGGGTTATCATAGGGTGCAAAGGCAGTCGTCCATGCATTGTTCGACTTCTTACCAAATTCATGTGTCTGTGCGGTGCCCGTCTTAGCGGCGGCCTGCACGGTGTCGCTGAACCAGACGGGCGAGGCCGTGCCCCCTTTCTTGTTCACTGCCATCCACATTCCTCGTCGGATGACGCCTAGGGCCTGCTCTGAGATCCCCTCCTGCGTGAGGTCGAGCTTGAGCACGGGTTGGTCATCGAGGATAAGCCCCTTCTCTGGGTGATTCACGGACTTGACGATGCGGGGTTGCATATATTTCCCGTTATTCGCGATGGCGGCGGTGGCGGCGGCGACCTGGAGAGTGGAGGCACTACTGTCCTGCTGCCCGATGGCAAGGTTTGCGAGCGTGGCGGAGGTCATGCTACTACCGGGGCGGATGTGGCGCTTCCAGTTGAGGCTCCCAGGTACGATACCGGCCTCTTCAGCGGTAACTTGGATGCCGGTCTTCGCTCCAAACCCGAGCATCCCGAACACATCGACCACACGCTTACTCCCCAGCTGGTTCGCAAGGGACATAAAGTAGGGATTACAGGAGCGCTGGATGGCAGAGGTCATACTGAGAGTGCCATGCCCCGATGTCAGCCAGCAGTGGACCTT
>CAYWAG010000014.1:2639-13688 GCA_964455925.1 uncultured Verrucomicrobiales bacterium
TGGCAGAGGTCATACTGAGAGTGCCATGCCCCGATGTCAGCCAGCAGTGGACCTTGCGGCTATTACGCCCATAAGTCTCATACCCTACGCAACGGTGCTGGTAGCCGCCTAGTCCAGCCTGTGCCGCCGCGAGGGCGACGGGGAGCTTAAAGACGGATCCTGGCTGGTGCTCCTGCAGGGCATTGTTCAGGAAAGGGGAAGCGGGGTTCTGCGTGTAGTAGCTGAACTTCTCGTGTGAGATACGAGGGATGTAGTCGTTCTGGTCAATGGTCGGCACCGTAGCGAGAGCGAGAATCTCGCCCGTGGTAACGTCGATCACAGAGATTCCTCCCCGCCCAACATTCCGGAGCAGCCCCTCGACGTGGGATTGGAGCCCTGCGTGTAGGGTAAGCTCGACTGTGGCTCCTGCGGACGGGAGGGTCTCCTCACGCACTCCGATGTAGACCCCTTTTGGGCCTCGGCTGATAGTGCGCTTCCCAGGCACCCCACGGAGGTAGTCATTCATGGTCGCCTCTACGCCTGCATCGCCATAGGGGTCACCAACGTAGTGGTTAAAGATGTTCTGCTCAGCCTCAGGGATGTTCCCCTTAGCCCAAATCTTAGTGCGCCCGATAACATGCCCTGCGAGAGTGCCTAGCGGATACGTGCGGCGTGGTGACACCGTCGTCTCGACTCCTGGCAAGCTCGTTCGCTGCTCCGCTAACATACAGAACTCGGTAAAGGTCAGAGTATCCGAGTATTTAAACCCGACTAATCCGCGGTGCGTAGCGTAGTGCGAGCGTAAGGCGCGGCTACTCACCTTCTTACTAAACCCCAGGCTCCGTAAGCGTGGCAGGATCGTATTCTCAGCTATGGCAGCAATGTCGGTCTCCTTGCGCTTGGCGAGCATGCCGTCGCCTCGGCGTCCTACTGTCTCGCGCTCGAGCTTAGTTTCCCAATTCTCCTGGTAATGCTTCTTTACTGTCTCGAGGTTAATATCGAGCTCGTAGTTAAACTTGTTCGTCGCTAGGACCACACCGGTGCGGTCTACGATATCACCACGCACGGGTGGTACGCGCACGGTCTCTGTCTTATCCGTGGGGACATTTTCTTCCCACTCCTCCTTCTCCTGCAGCTGGATACGCTGGAGCTGAGAGAGGAGGAAGTAGAGCCCGCTGGTCATTAAGATGAGCAGGATCAATAAGCGAAAGCGGTAACGTTTAATCTTCATATCCTAGGTTCTCTCTGCGTTCTTACCCACATAGCCTTGCCAGAAGGAGTGCATCCCAACGGCAAACCCCGCTTCCTCCGCCTTTAGCAGGCGCCAACAATACCCCATTCCATAGAGAATGAGCGGAGCCGGTAGCACCGACACTAATGCGATCTTTCCAAGGTAGAGGAAGATCGAAAAACCACTCGGGAACGCCCCCCGAATAAAGCTAAAGAGGACTGCCTCTGAGACCAAATACCCGAACAAGGTAGCCAACACAATCAGCGTGTGGACCAGCACGCCCCGGAAGGGAATAAGAGCCTGAAAGAACTTTACGAAGAACCCCGCGACCCCAAAGAGGAAGATACTGTAACCAAAGCGCAGATTATCCGGCGTAGAGATGTCCAGCTCCGTATTAAACTGGAACGGCGCTAAGCAGTGATCCGCATCCCACACGATCCCGACCAGAAAGGCGAGGATGAGCACCACAGGATAGCGCTGTGCCGCCGCCACACAGAGAAAGAAGAGGGGCGTGATCAACGGAGTGACACCCCAGAAGGCACGGTTCAGCCCGTAATACCACTGCTGGAGGCAAACCCCGATCACAAGAACGATCAGAGAGATCAGAAAGTACCGTATCATTGCTCCTCTTCCTGTAGAATCACAAAGGCGAGATCCATTTGCGAGGCCCCAAAGCTGGGCTTCAAGATCGCCTCTGCATAGAGGGGACCCTTCTCGATGGAAAGGATCGTCCCAATCTCAATGTTATCGGGAAACACTCCGCCTTTGCCCGAGGTGAAAACTCGGGTTCCTACCTCGGTAGAAATATCCTTAGTCAGATACTTAAGTTTCAAAAGTGCTTCCTCGCCGTATTCCCCGCGAACGCCAGAGACGATGCCCTCATAAGCAGGGCTATCAGGGGTGCTCTCTATCTTAGCCGCTACTAGGCAGGACTCATCAGTAATGAGTAGGACCGTGGCCATATCCTCCCAGACGCGATCCACCTTACCGACCAGACCATGCTCAGAGATGATCGGGTTTTGTGGCTCGATGCTGCTCTTAGCGCCCTTGTTGATGGTAATGGTTTCCCACCACGCGGATGGGGTACGCGTTAGGACGCGGGTCGATACCAGGGTGGACTGCTGGCGGGCCTTAAAGTCATGCGCCTCACGGAGCCGGATGTTCTCCTCCGCCTCCTGCATACTACGTGCCTTATGTGCCTGTAGTAGATAGTAATCTGTCTCGATCGCCTCCAGGCGCTGCTCCAGCGCCTTAGAGCTCTGCACCTCCTTATGGAAGAGCTTAATGTGTTGGTCAAACTCTGACCCAGACTTCACCAGCGGACTGACCAAGGTCAGATACCCCCCCTGGATCGAACGCACAGCTCTCTCGCTGCGAGTTACTACGAGAGTAGCCGCAATCAAAAACACTATACTGATGATAACGTGAAGAGGTTTCATTAATCCGATCTGTTCAGCCTATGCCCACTAAGGAGGCCCTGTTCTGTAAGCCCTGCTCCAGCTATAGGGAGGTGGCGCGTGGTAGGCCGGGGTCTCACCATATTACCGACACGCGCCCTTACTTACGTCTCATTCCTCCCTAGCGAGAGACATTACTAGAGGCGACCTTCTTCAGTAGCGAGAGCTCAGAGAGAGACTTGCCCGTGCCCTCTGCCACCGCACTCAGCGGGTCCTCTGCAATGTGCACAGGCAGTCCCGTCTCATCACGGATCAGCTTGTTCAGACCTCTGAGCAGCGCGCCACCACCCGCGAGGATGATCCCACGGTCCACGAGGTCTGCCGCGAGTTCTGGCGGACACTTCTCCAGCGCAGATTTGATGGCATCGACAATCTTAACGAGGGAAGGCATGAGCGCCTTACGGACATCCCCAGAGGTCAGTGTGATCGTCTTAGGCAGGCCAGAGACGAGGTCACGCCCCTTCACCTCCATGGAGCTTTCCTTACCGGTATCGTAGGCAGACCCCAGGCGGATCTTGATCTCCTCTGCGGTGCGCTCACCGATCATGAGGTTATGATCCTTACGAATGCACAGGCTCAGTGCCGCATCTAGGTCATCCCCCGCGACGCGTAAGCTCTCTGAGTAAACGATGCCCGATAGAGAGATCAGAGCGATCTCTGTGGTGCCACCACCAATGTCGACCACCATGTTACCGGAGGCATCCTGGATGGGTAGCCCCACGCCTACAGCAGCAGCCATCGGCTCCTCGATGAGGTACACCTCCTTTGCGCCAGCCTTACAGGCCGCATCATCTACCGCACGACGCTCTACCTCCGTAACGCCAGAAGGAATAGCGATCACGACACGAGGACGCGCCCGCTTCGACTTCGTGACCTTTTGGATAAAATACTTGAGCATCTCCTCTGTGATCTCAAAGTCCGCGATCACGCCATCACGCATGGGACGGATCGCTACGATGTTCCCGGGGGTACGGCCCAGCATCCGCTTAGCCTCATCACCCACGGCATGCACCTGGTTCGTGCCAGCCTTTACCGCCACTACAGACGGCTCACGCAGCACGATCCCGTGATCCTTCACGTAAACGAGCGTGTTAGCGGTTCCCAGATCGATCCCAATGTCATGGGACGCAATGCCAAGGGCATTTATGATTTTTTTAAAGAAAGACATGATAAAAGTAAGAAAAATTTCGGAAACATACAGCTTGACCATCGCCAATCCTAGTATCCATCAAGGTTTATCCCTTATCAAAGTCCCCCTAGTCAAATAGTTTTTCACAAAGATTTAGCGCGTATTTTTACCGCCTCCCTCCCCTACCTCACCCGTCCGCGCGCACCACGCCACGCTGACGTAACCGCTGCCAGCCTCGCACCAAAAAGCGGCTCGTCTTCCACACCACGATCGCAGCGATCACCACCACGACCAGAAAGACGAAAAACGCAGGCATCGGAGCCAACGCCACCAGGCTCAGTCCCCCCAGCACAAAGGTATCCTCGGCGGTGCTCGCCACCAGGTTTGACACCGGCTCTGGCGACAGGTTGATCATCGCCCGCGTCCCAGCCTTAGCCGTATGCGTGATCAGGGAGGTCCCCCCGGTGAGTAATCCCGCCACGACTGTTAGCGCGGGATCCAGCTGCCCCAGTGCCCCCATCGCTAGCAACACGCCCCCCACGGGACGGATCACTGTATGCACCACATCCCAGGCACTATCGACCCACGGGACCTTATCCGCACAGGCCTCTAGCAAAAAGAGCACCCCAGAGATCCCCAGCACCCACGGGTTCGCCAGCACCTCCAGCTCGCTATACCCAGTGAGTAAGTCCAGCCAGCCCAACCGCAGAGCCAGCCCCGTCACAAACACCGTCATATACAGGTTCACCCCCGCTAACGCACCCAGCCCCAGCGCCACTCCTAACATCTCGATCACATTCATCCTACCCAGTATGACTCCCCCTCACCCCCATGACCACCGAAAAGTTCCCCCTCTCTATACGGGGAATTTTATGACTTTGGGATTGCCTCACTCTGATCAGCAGTGGTAACACGCCTCTATGACTAGAGCAGAAGTTCACGTATCCGTAATCATCTTCACGATCAGCCTCGTAATCGCCTTTATCATTGCCGCGATCGCGGTGCTAAACAAGTTTATCTAATCCTCCTCATAGCATCTCAGCTTACTAAGCCTCTCCATCGGAGAGGCTTTATTGTTATCACGCACAGCGTTCACGACATTTTTTTCTCCCCTCATCACCCTCTTTCTTTTCCTTGCCATGGCGAGAGATACGCGGTATAGTCATAGGCTGATATGGATGCTAGGCAGAAAGCGGCGCAACAGATTGTGGAGGCCCCACAGGACTATAAAATATGTGAGGGATGCGAATCAATCGTAGGTGCTGCAGTACAGATCTGCCCAAACTGTCATGCCTACCGCTTTAATGAAAACCCTGAGGACATCATCACTCAGGCTCAGCTCTTAGGCGCGCGGGAGAAGCAATCCGTCTCATCAGAGGACTTAGTATGATCGACTTATTAGAGATATCCCTAAACGAGCTTCCTGAGGAGGGAGCACAGCTCACAGACGAGATCCACCCCAATGTGTTCGAGCTTAAGCCCGAGGAAGGTAAAGCCACCACTGGACTGAAATATGACCTCTATGTGCAGCAGTTCGAGACCGAACTCCTCCTCCGAGGCTCGCTCAGCGCGGTGTTTGAACTAGAATGCGTACGAACCCTACACCCCTTTACCCTCACGATCCAGGTACCAGACTTTACCCACTCTCTGGAGGTCACCGATGATGTCATTAACCCCACCGAGCAGCTCCGTGAGGAGATCATGATCCTCTTTCCTACCTACCCTGTCTGCGACATGGGCGACGAGGGCGGAACCTGTGAGATAGAAGAAAAGTATTTAGCACTGGACAATGACCCCGAAAGTGATCTAGAAGACCAACCCGCAAGTGGACAAGAAGATCGCTGGGCATCCCTCGATCAGCTTGAGAACCTTGATTAACCCCCTCAACCCCGTAGAATTATGGCAGCTCCTAAAAGAAGAACCTCTAAGATGAAACAGAAAATGCGTCGCGGTGCTAACCGTTGGCGTCGTCCTCAACTCGCTACTTGTAATGAGTGTGGCGCTAAGGTGCCTGGACACATTGCATGCCCATCTTGTGGTAGCTACAAGGGTCGTCAAGTCCTCGAGGTAGAACTCTAAACTGTTCTATCTAAGGCCTCTGACTCCCCCCCTGCAACCCGCAGCACACACCCCTCAACATAAGTCCCCGCTCAGTCTGCTGAGCAACGGCTTAATAACCTCCCTGCATGGGAGGTTTCTCTACGTACAGACAGCACTCGCACTTCACCATCCATCCCTAGTAAGGGGAGGCCTGTCCGCGAAGTTTTTTTTGATAATGCTCTCCTACCTGAACAGTTACAAAGCGGACATGAAGGAGAAAGTCAGTGGCTATCGCCAATAGATGTTGATCATGAGCAGGATGCTCATGCCACAGTTACTGCCGTAATGTGTATTATAATCTGCGTCTATCTGCGTAATCTGCGGATGGGAAAAATACGAGGTGAAACATGTCGTGTAATGTGACTATTCATCCCGCTTAGCGTGTGATGGTGAGCCTCCAAAAGAGCTTTTTGCGCGGGCCGTCTGTTACGGTAGCGGGCAGTGTGACTGTGAGGAGTTCATAGTCACCATCGGCATCGGTGACGGTGAGCTCCGTAGCAGTCGCTCCAGTGAGGGCGAGGGCTGTCCAGGTTTGGAGGTCGTCGCTGTATTCGAGGGTCTGCGTGCTGTCATCGGCAGAGCCCAGGTGACGCAGGAAGCGGAGGGTGATCGTGGAGTCCGTTACGGTGGCATCTGGCAGGACATTGGAGTCTGGGGCTAGTGGGTTAGCGTTCAGCATATACTCTAGCAGGAGCGGCGCGCCGTCCTCCTCTGGGTCCGAGTGGTAATCCGCGCCATAGTGGAGGGCGGGGTAGCTGGCGACCCAGGCATCGTAATGCCCTAGTGTGCCATTCACACGCACATGCCACTCGGCGGTGAGGTCCAGCGAGGGGCGCGGAACACTAAAGACGTAGTCCATAGTGCCCTCCGCATTATAGTTCCCCTGATAATACGCGTGCTCATCCAGGGTGACACCTGGGAGAGGCGCCCAGGAGACACCATCCGACGAGATCTCTAGATCGAGCTCCGTGCCCAGCTGCACTCCGCGTAAGATGAACGGCACATGCCCGATGCCACCAGACGCGATGGAGACTTGTGCCAGGGTCTCTGTGCCTGCGGATTGGGGCGCGGACTGGAGATCTATAGGGTAGGAGCGCAGGAGGGTGCCTGCCTGAGCAGTGACTGGGGCAGCATGGTTATAGCGGACCTCATCATAAATCCCCTGCCATGCGGTGGTATGGAAGCTGAGCCGCGAGGCAAACTCCGTATCCCCTCCCCAATAATCCGCAGAGTCCTCTGGCGTCATCACATAGGCGACCTCGCCCTCGACCACATCCCCCGCGCTGTAAGACCCCGTGGTCGTGCTGCCCGCGACATCGTAGAGGAGCTTGCTCTCCCCCCAGGTGCGCCCGTAGGGATGCACGTATGCCTCCATCGCCTCTCCGTTTAGGGTAGTGCCACTCACGTAGAGACCGCGGTTCGTCTTAGTCGCGTTTCCGACTAGCGAGACCGCATCG
Source organism: uncultured Verrucomicrobiales bacterium (assembly GCA_964455925.1). Taxonomy (GTDB): domain Bacteria; phylum Verrucomicrobiota; class Verrucomicrobiia; order Verrucomicrobiales; family Akkermansiaceae; genus WTJZ01. Next base: position 9,993 of record CAYWAG010000014.1, read on the forward strand.
TCGATGGCTAACCAGCGGTCTGAGATCGGGAAGGACGTGCCATTGTAAGCATTACCGCCTGGCACCACTGTCGTCACGCCTAGGTATCCACTCGCATTCCCCAGGTGGTATTCGCTGGAGGAGGGACCGGGATAGAAGTCGGCAGCCATTTGATAGAAGCTTAGACGCGTAGGGGAGGTCACGTCCTCTAGGAACTCGTATCGATACGCCCCCGACCGTCGATGGTAGTCCAGCCCCGCCATGCCACGAGTCGTATAGGTAAAGCGGATCTTATCATCAGCAGTCACGCCAGAGTAGAGCACCTCGGTCAAGTTCGGCCCGATCCAGCGGTAACAGGTCTTTAGCCGCTTACCCATCACATATTCCCCGGCACTATTATAGTAGTTTAGGAAGTCCCCTCCCCCGGAGTTCTCTGTCCAGTTATGCTCCTCCGCCGTGCCGTTCATCGGGGTGGTAAAGGCGGGGCGGATATCCGCCATGACTGATCCCGCCGCATGCTGCGTGGGATCAAAGGTCATGGACTCCCCCCAGGCACCCAGCGCAGCCTCATCCCACTTCCATACCACTGTAGGCGACCACCCGATCAACGACAGCGAGGAGTGCGACACCGCGCCCACCGTTCCATCCGCCCAATATCCATGCACGACACGGAGCTTAAAGGACTTCGTCACCCCCGGCTCTAGCGGCAGCATCGTGTATGCACGGAGCCAATACCCAGAGTGCGTAGAGGGAACCGTATTATGCCAGTTCTTAGAGATCTGCATCGGGATCCCCAGAGGGCGTCCCTGCTCATCACAGAGCATCATCGTCGTCCCTGTGATAGCGCGTGGCGAGACAGACCTAAAGCACAGGGGCAGCTGGATCGTCTCCTCCGTCGGGTTTGTCACCGTGAGGTTCGCCTCATAGACCGTATCCTTCTCTGTCGTCAGGGAGGTGTAGTTAAACCACGGTGCGGTGTAGTCCACCCGAATCGCCCCGAGGTCTGTATCCCATGTCGTGTTGAGGGCCGCACCAGCCGCGCTCTCTGCCGACAGGACATAGTCATCCGGCGCTAAGGTCGGGTAGCGTGTGTCCTTATGTGGCTGAATACAGAGCTTCACCTCGGAGTTAAAGGCGGCAGCCGCCAGACGCTCACCCGACGGCGAGATCAGCAGGATCTGCCCCCCATCGATTCCCGGGAGCGCACTCGTATCCAGACTAAAGGTCACATGATCCGGCCACGCCGTGACCTCTAGGCGCCCTCCGGTCAGCTCCGCCCCTGTCGTCTGGGAGGTAAAGACTAAGTTCGTATGGTCAAACCGCTGCACGTAGCGCCCGCCTTCGATAAACCTCACATAATGCCGAGGCGTACTATCCAGCACGATCCCCGCCGTGCAGTCATACACCTCCGCCCCTGCAAAGGCCCTAACCACCAATGTAGCCGCCGTATGCTCCGTAACATCCTCGGTCAGCGCCGTGAGGTAGTCGCTACCCTCCAGGGCGTCATAGCCAGACAGTGCCATCGTATCGCAGTCCAGCCGTAGGCTATAATACCCTGTCTGCACCACCAGATCAGGGTTAGCCCGCGCCACGGTATCAAAGCTCATCTGAGGGCGGCGCACGCCTGTCTCCGTCCGTGGATGCCCGTTCTCAAAGTACAGGTAACTGTAATTCCGCTGCATCTCCGCAACGAGGACGCCCACATTGAGTAAGCCGGCAATAAGAAGAATGAAACGTGTAAAAATAATGGACATAATAAGCAACCAGAAAGAATAGTCCTCTTATACAGCCATATCCCCGCTCTGTCTATCTGAAATACAAGCCCCCGTGAGCAGGATAATTCAATAAGTGAGGGTAACTATTCAGGTGGGGCTGAAGGAGTGGTTAACCGCGAAAGACGCTAAATTGCGCTAAAATGGACTGGGCTGATTGCATGATCAAAGCGAGGTCTCTTGTTAGCTTGCTTTAAGGAAGGCGTAGGAGCAACAGGGCGAGTAGGCGTTAATTCTCAGGGCTACCGCATTAGAAAAACGCTATAAGACAAGAATTCCTGATAAATTCAACAATATCAGGAATTCGATCAATTTTAACCACCAAGAAAAGGGAGCCCTGGGTCTGGTGCGGGTTTTCAGTTGCGAGGGCGCTGAACCAAGCGTATGGAGAAGAATGAACGCTATCACCCTCATCTTCCCGAACCAGCTGTTCGCGGTGCATCCTGCCATCCAGACCGCGCGAGAGACTGTCCTCTATGAAGAGCCACTCTTGTTCGGTAACGATGCTCGCTGGTCACTCCGGGTGCATAAGAAGCGGCTCATCCTCTACCGTGCCGCCCTCCGCGCCTACCAGGAGGAGCTACAATCGCAGTGCCGTCCTACCCGTCTGGTCTCGAACCCCGGCACTGCAGACCTCGCCCCCTTTGCGCTGCTGGAGCAGGACCTCGACCTCGCCACCCTCCGCGAGATCCACCTCGCCGATCTGACGGACGACGTCCTCCGTCGTCGGCTCTGTGCATGGAGCCAGCAACACGGAATACGGCTAGTATGGTATGAGACCCCGCTCTTCCTGACCCCACTAGACTGGGGGCTGGACGCGATGGCGCAGACGCAGAAGCCGCTCATGGCATCCTTCTACCAGCGCCAACGCCGCCGCATGGGCATCCTGGTCGATGCCAGCGGCGCACCCGTAGGAGGGAAGTGGAGCTACGATGCTGATAACCGTAAGAAGCTCCCCAAGGCGCAACCCGTGCCCGAGTTTATCACCCCCACGCAGCCCACCTGGATCCGGGAGGTCACTGCCAGCATAGAGCAGGACTTCCCCCTGGCTACAGGAGCGAGCTGGGGGTTCGAGTATCCCGTGACGCACGCGGCAGCGCAGGAGGGGCTAGAGCGGTTCTTGCGCGAGCGGTTCCACCTCTTTGGGGACTATGAGGACGCCATCAGCACGGGACACCGCCATCTCTTCCACTCTGTTCTTACCCCCGCACTGAACATCGGGTTACTCACCCCGCAGCAGGTCACCGACGCCGCCCTGGCGTATGGTGCCGACCATAACATCCCGCTAAACTCTCTAGAGGGCTTTATCCGCCAGATCATCGGGTGGCGCGAATTTATCCGCCTCATCTACCACCAATACGGACGCCAGCAGCGCACCACGAACTACTGGGGCTACACCCGCGAGATCCCGCGCAGCTTCTACGACGGCACGACAGGTATCCTCCCCATTGATCACCTCATCCACCAGTTACAGGAGACGGGGTACTGCCACCACATAGAGCGGCTCATGGTGCTGGGCAACTTCTTCCTCCTCTGCCGCTTCCACCCCGATGCCGTTTACCGCTGGTTCATGGAGTTCTTCATCGATGCCGACGACTGGGTCATGGTGCCAAACGTCTATGGCATGACCCAGTTTGCCGATGGGGGCATCTTCTCGACTAAGCCCTACATCGCGGGATCTAACTACCTGCGCAAGATGTCAGACTACCCTAAGGGCGATGGACAATGGCAGGGCATCTGGGACGCCCTCTTCTGGGCCTTTGTCATGGATCAGGAGGCGTTCTTCCGCGCGCAACCACGCCTCGGTATGATGACCCGCCAGCTAGATAAGCGCAGCCCAGAGTGGAAGCACGATACCCAAGCCACCGCCCAAGCCTTCCTCACCGGGCTGGATTAAAAGAACGGAAAAGATGACAGTAAAAAAGGGCTTGTTCCGCCCCTAATC
>CAYWAG010000015.1:0-13646 GCA_964455925.1 uncultured Verrucomicrobiales bacterium
ATCGAAAACGAGAAAAGCGGTTGCTAAGCGCTACAAGATTACAGGATCTGGTAAGATCCTACGTCGTAAGCCAGGCAAGCGTCACATTCTCACGAAGAAAAGCAGCAAGCGTAAGCGCAGCCTTGGTCAAGCCACTCTCGTAGATAAGTCTATGGAGAAGACCATTAAGGAGAACATGCCGTTCACCCGCTAAGCTAACGCCTACCCACACGACTTCACGTCCGTCTTCTCCCCGGCGCAAATCCAGGGAGATACCTGAACGAGCGAGGCGGCTGAAGTCTACTATTAACAGCACGTTCAACACAATACAATACAATGCCAAGAGCTACTAACGGCCCAGCTAGCCGTAAAAGAAGAAAACGCGTATTACTACGCGCCAAAGGATTCCGTGGATTCCGCTCCAAACTCTACCGCTACGCTAAGGACGCGGTATTCAAAGCACGTCAATACGAGTACCGTGACCGTAAGAAGCGTAAGGGGCAGTTCCGTCGTCTCTGGATTCAGCGTATCAGCGCTGGTGTCCGTATGGAAGGTATGACCTACTCCCGTTTCATCGAGGGGACTAAGGCTGCTAACATCGACATCGACCGTAAGGTTCTTGCTGATCTCGTAGTAAACGACTTCGACGCCTTTAAGGCGATCGTCGCACAGGCTAAGGCCGCTCTCGAGAAGAAGTCCGCGTAAGCGCGCTATCCTTTCATTCTTTATTCAAGCCAGAGGAGTCTCTCCTCTGGCTTTTTTAGTGTCATCCTGTCTGAATAGTTACTCCACAAGGATGTTGTCATGACCTACTCTGATCAGCTAAGGTGGTATAATGGCAGAGGAGAATATATATGCACCACCGTCGGCAAGCTTAGAGCCTACACCTATCGCGGGGGAGGTGTCTTTAGCGCGGCCTTTTCGGGGCTTGCCGAAGCTGGTTTGCGCGCTCATGCTCGTGGATTTGATCACGAATATTTCCGGCTCTTGCTTTAGCTGGCTATCGTTGCTATTAAGTGCGGAGTTTATGGAGGATGTTCCAGGGCGGTGGTCTTCAGTAGTAGGGGTGACTACGACCGCATTAGACGGCGCTATATCCATCACGTATCTGCTCTGCGTCATTTTCTTCTCTAAGTGGATCTACCGGGCGCATGTGAATGCTAAGGCTTATGACTATCCGATGCGATTCTCTCCGGCGTGGGCAGTAGGGTCCTTCTTCGTGCCTATCGTATGTATCTTTCGACCTTACCAAGCGATGAAGGAGCTGTGGATAGCGAGTGCTGGACCTCGGTATGAGGGGACGCGTGAACTCAGGGTTTGGTGGGCTTTGTGGTTTGTAGTTGGGATTGTTCCTTTACTGCTTTGGTGGGCGATACCGTCCTCTTTAGCTGAGCAGGAGATATTAGTTCTTGATGGCGTAGTCGAGCTGATAAGTATCGGCCTGTATATTCTCCTATATCGTGCTGCAGCCACCATTGTGCGGACGATCACTGAGTATCAGGAGACAGATGAGCGCCTGGTCGTGGAATAGTTTGTCGATTTAGTAGCACAGGATCCCTTTTATGAGCAGTGCTAGCTTGTGGGGCTTACTGATGCGATGGCGAGTATGGAGGACGGCGTAGTCGTGGCGCTGGATGCGGGTGAGGACGGCGCTGTAGATGTCGCCCATGATACGGGCGGACTTTAGGGCGGGACGGTCTGGTGTCGGGAGTGCTGCTGCGGCTTGTTGGTAGAGGCTGCGGGCGCGCTCGGCTTGGAACGCCATCAGGGCGCGGAACCGCTCGTCATAGACCTTGTTCCGTAGGTCTTGCTCTGTGTAGTCGAACTGCTGGAGATCAGTGATCGGTAGATAGATGCGCCCTTCGTTATCGAGGTCTTCGCCGACGTCACGGATAATGTTCGTCAGCTGGAGGGCATGTCCTAGGTGTAGGGCATATTCTCGCGAGCGCTGGGGCTCTGCCCCAAAGATGTAGAGCGAGATGAGCCCTACTACACAAGCCACCCGGTAGGTGTAGCCCTGTAGGTCTTCCCAGCTTTGATACAGCTGGGGTGCGAGGTCCATTTCACACCCTTCGATCAGATCGGTAAAGAGGTGAGGGGGGATGTGATACTTCTCACGGAGGGCGATGACCTGCGCCTCCAGCCCTGCGGTGCCTGCGGGGAAGCCCTCGGTGAGACCAGTCTTCCAGTAGCGTAGCCCTGCAGCCTTTTGCTGCACCTCGGTATCGAGATCATCAGCAATGTCATCGATCACGCGGCAGAAGGCGTAAAAGACGACGAGGTCTGCACGTCGCTCACGTGGCAGGCACTGGAGGGCGAAGGCGAGGTTCGACTTCGACTGCTGCGTGATCTCCTGGGCCGTTAGCGAGCGCGTGTCTGACATAGTGGTATGGGTAAGAGCGGGGCTTATTGAATGAGTCCCCAGTGGCCCGTCGTAATCGGCCAGAGGGTAAAGCTGGCAGGGGCGACAATGTTGTACTGCTCCAGGGCACCCCAGTAGCGTGAGTCCAGCGAGTTATCCGTGTTATCACCCATCGCGGAGTATTCGGACTTCCAGGGCTTCGTCTTATGGTCACGCAGAGCCATCGTCTGGGTGGACTTAGCGAGGACTGGTCGTGGGGAGCTAGGACCTCCTTTCCCTAGAATGTAGCCAGGGTTCTCGGCATATACGCCCTCTTGCGCAATAACGCGCTGAATGTAGGGCTCAGTTGCGGTCTCGCCATCGATCAGGAGGCGAGGGGAGTCAATGCTAAGGGTATCCCCTGGGATACCGACACAACGCTTAATGTAGTGTGTCGCATTTGCCTGATCACTCATGCCAGAGGAGGCGGAGTTCGTCCCGTTGGTATCCAAACCTCTCGTATCAAAGATGAAGGGCTCGCCCCGCTTTGGCTTACGAAAGTGGTATGCGATCTTATTAGCGATAATGACATCACCTGAGTCAGCGTAGCCAGAGTAGAGCACTGTTCCCTTAGGGATGATGATCTTCCCGTTACGGCGCTCCAGTTTGTTCTGGATTACTAGCATTTGGAGGTCAAAGGCACCGCCATTCCAGAAGGCTGTATAGGGAAGACCATGCGCCATGAGCTTAGCGTTCTCGAACCGTAGTTGCGTTACACGGTGAAAGGCTTGCGCGATCTTGTAGGTACCTGGGTTCTGGATCGTCGAGATCTCCGGACGGAAGGAGCGGGGGTCGAGAATGAGATCCCGAGGAGCTTCCTTATACACATAGGTTCTGCCTCTCAGCACCATTTCTGCTGTTCGCACGGCGATGTTGGGCCACTCCTCCTTATCCAGGGCCTCACAGATCACACCGTTAAGGGTCGGCTGCATAGACCCCGTAGGGATGACAAAGGGTTGTGCATAATAGCTACGAATCCCGATAGCGATAACGAGGGCGGCGAAGAGAGACTCGATCTGGTCGCCGATGGGGTTTGGGCGGTATTGGCGCGGGAGAGACTGCTCACAGGTATTGTCGAGCTGGCGGATGGCTTCCTCTGTCTTTTCTTGTGCCTCTTTCCCTCTGCCTTTCATTGCTAGCTGCAGGTCACGGAGCCGAGACTCGATCTCGCTAATGCGGTCATCTTTAAGCAGGTCACGCTTAAAGTTTAGGAACTTGCGCCCTGCTTTATAGAAGTTCTTAGCCTCTTTTTTCCACTTTGGAGTAAACATGAAATCGTAGTTTTACCCATACCATGTAGGCGGGATCATGGAATGTGAAGCAGGAAGTGAGATATTTCCGCACCGTTCCTTCACTATGCTCCAGATGGCTGGAGGGTGATCACGCACTCTAGGTGGCGAGTTTGGGGGAAGAGGTCGATGGGCTGGACGGCGAGGATCTCATATCCGGCAGAGGTGAACGCCTGCATGTCGCGGGCTTGGGTGGCGGGGTCACAGGAGATATAGACGACACGGGCAGGGCGGTATGCCATGAGTTGCTCTAGGAAGACAGTGTCACAGCCCTTGCGCGGTGGGTCGATGAGCACGGTGGTGTCTGCTGCCGGGTAGGTGACCTCGGCAAAGATGGCCTCGGCGGAGGCGGTGAGGATGGTGGCATTATCGATCTGATTATACCGCGCATTATACCGTGCCCAGTCCGCTCCGGTCTCAGAGACCTCGACCATGGCGACGGCATCAAAGTCCGCAGCTAGGGAGAGCCCAAAGAGACCTGACCCACAGTAGGCATCGATCAGGTAACGCCCCCCTCCTCGCGCTTGCTGGCGGGCGTAGTCTACAAAGGCAGGGAGGATGGAGGGATTATTCTGGAAGAAGTCGCCCGCTAGGAAGTGAAAGGTGAGGTCACCGACGATCTCTGACATAACCTCACGAGGGTTATCATAGACGCGCTCGTGGTTCGTGCGGAGGAGCAGGGTTTCGCCTTGCTTGTAGCGTCCGGGCTGTTGGTGGACTTGGTCGCGGAGGGAGGGGAGGACGGTGTTGAGGTCTGCCATGGCGATGGCACAGGACTGGATGTCCACTAGGTCGCGGTTACTGCCTCGCTGGAGGAACCCGATCTCTTGAACTTTCCCCTTCTTCGTCTTGCGGATATGCGGGGTGAGTTTAGCGCGATAGTTCCACGCCTGCGGAGACCCGATGGGGGGATTCACCTGTAGGGACTCTAGCCCTCCTAGGTGGCTGAGCAGCCCAGTGACTTGCTCTTGCTTCCAGCGGAGCTGTGCCTGGTAGGTGAGGTGCTGGTATTGGCACCCTCCGCATTGGGCGAAGTAATAGCAGCGCGGCTCTACCCGGTCTGCTGAGGGGTGGATGACCTCCAGGAGGCGGGCATGAGAGCGGTTCTTCTCATTACGCTGGATCTGGATGCGCACGGTCTCACCAGGGAGGCTGTAGGGTACGAAGATGACCCACATTCTCTCTGGCGCGCTGTCTGTCCCTGTGCCCTCCTCATGGGGAGGCGGCGCAACGGGGACGCGCGCAACACCATCGCCAAGGTTGGAGAGGGCAGCGATCTCTACGGTGAACTCATGCTGCGCCGGGAAGGGGTAGGTGAGAGCCTGCTTACTGGGACGAGCCATGTGCGTGCGGTGCGATAGTTGTGCAGAGTGCAGAGTGCAGAGTGCAGAGAGCCTAGACCCTACTCCGAGGCGCGAATGGTAGTGACGCTTTCGACCTTGTCATCGATCGTCTGGACGGGGGCGGAGGCGCCAGAGACATCATCTGCAGAGGGGAGAGTATCCACGAGGTTAGGGGTGCGAAACTGACTGCTGAGGGGGGAGTGCGGCACCTGGGTAGCAGGCTTGCGTGTGGGGGAGGTGGTGGCGTTGGGTGTGCTCCCCCAGCGGAGTTGTTGCACCTTTACGGGGGCGGGGGTGTAGTCTGTAGCGGCGGCTGTACTGCGCGGTGCGGCGGTACGCGTGGGGGCGGGCGCAGGTTGGCGCGCCCCGGCTGGAATGGCGTCCCGGTTAATACGGACAGGGGCATCGTCAGGCGTGATCGCACAGGATACAAGCCCCGCGGGTAAGAGGAGCAGATACAGAAAGAGCAGTCTCATAAGGATAGCAGGTAGGAGAGAGGTTAAATCAGAGCCATCGCCTTACAGGAAAACGGGGGGGATGGAAAGGAATTTCTAATTGAAATCATCAAAACTGGCGTTTTGTTATCCTATGGAAAAAATATGATTATTTTGTTTATCTTAATAAAAGTTGTGCTACGCTCCTATCAGAGCGCGAGCACGGAGTTGTGCCTCCGCCTATTCTATCAATTATGCAAGTAGCTACAGATACCCCCACCTTGACCCTTACCGTCCGCCACGAAACCGTTACCGATGCACTCCGCGACTTTGTGCAGAAGAAAGTCGACTCCCTGAATATGGATTATCCTAAGATCATCGAGGCCAAGGTGATCCTCGATGTCCATAAGTCCAGCCACTTCGCCGAGATCATCCTGTATTGCGCGAACCATATCACCATCGATGCTAGCTCTAAGACAGATGACATGTATAAGAGCATCAACGAGACCATCTCTAAGATCTCCCGCCGCATGCGTAAGCAGAAGACGCGCCTCCTCCGTAAGCAGAAGAGCTCTAAGGGGAATAAGGTGCAGAGCATCCGCTATCTCGATGAGAAGGTCTTTGATGAACTCGCTCTCGACCACCCAGAGGATGCCACGAACGATCCAGAGCCAGTAATCATCCATAAGGAGAACTATAAGCTCAAGACCCTCCGCAAGGAGGATGCCCTCATGGAGCTGGAACTCAGCGATAAGCCGTTCCTCCTGTTCCGTAACGAGCGCCGCGATGAGCTGCAGATCGTTTATCGCCGCAACGATGGCGAGTATGCGCTCGTCCCCGTGCCCTGCGAGGCGTAACAGATGCATCAGCCTGCACTCAGTGGGCTGATCAGCATTTCTTTCCTTGTTCCGCCCTGCGGGGCAAGGCTACACTCCGCTGATGTCCAAGAACGCTTTCCCTAAAACCCTGCCGAGCTTACCTGATCAGGCCTGTGAGTTTCGCCGCTGGCAGTTGGTGACCCTTCGGGTGATGGGGCTTACTTGGTCGATCGTATCGGGAGTGTGTCTCATAGGTGTTGCGACCACAATATGGTCGAACCCTGCAAATGGATTATTACTGTTTACGCTGTTCTTTAATCTCCTGATCCTATTCATTACGTGGCGCATGACATGGGTGGGAATACGTTTTTGGAAGTATCCTACACGCAACAATGGGCGGAGTGTCTGTCTCTGCTATACGGTTTTGATTTGGATTATGATTTCATGGGTGACCCAGAGTACCGAGCTTTCAATCGGCTATCATACCTGGAGGCTCCTGCTTGTCGGCGTGTTGACTTTGCTCGCTTACCTAGGGCTCGTGCGCTGGCTGCTCCCTCGGACTTGAGCCATTTGCCAGAGGGTGGCGTCACGCTTGCGGGGTAGGGTTTAGGTAATCCACATAGCTGGACAGGGGTGGCTTCAGCCCCCGCGATCTCACGTATGTTCCCCCCTTTATGCCACGTCATCCACCATAGAGATGCTCGGGGGCAGGGCAATCAAGTAAGGGGAATGGCCATGACCACAAATAGTAAGGTGGGGATAATCAATAAACAAGCACCTACTCTGTTTTAGTGTTTTTTTAACCACTAATTAACACAATACGAAGGATAGCCCCTAGGCAAATGGGTACGAATATTTTCACAATCGAACCGCTTCCTAGTGGTTTTCCTAACTGCGGAATTAAGGATGAAGTGTTCTCGTCTATAGCTGCAAAAAATTGAATAGTCCCATGGTTGCAGTCAAATCACTTGCCGCGTGATCATAGGCGTGACTTTAAAAGATAAATAATTCGTGCAAATTCGTGGTTAAAAACGAATTTTATTGAGCGCTTGTTTTGCCTCTCCCTTATTTGATTGCCCTGGCGTACACCCGCGCACTTTTGTTTTGACACTTCTGCTTGCTTTGTTCAGCTTAATTCTGGATTTATTATTTCTACTAATCATAAAAAATTAAAATGGCAGGTAACTATTGGCGTAAGAGCATTATTAATACGGTTTGTATCTTGATAGTGTGGTTTGGGTGTTCTCTTGGATGTGGGATTTTGTTTCGGGACTGGTGTGATGCGAACTTGCCGCCGATTGGGAACGCGCCCTTTGGGTTCTGGATGGCTCAGCAAGGGTCGATCCTCTGCTTTGTCGCGCTGCTGGTGGTGTATGCCATCACGGCGGGGCGCTTAGACCGGGTGGCAGAGGACGCTGATGCGGCTGAGGGGAACACACAACAGAAGGGCGAGTAAGCGATGGATCAGGCGATTTGGAACGGAATCTTTATTGGGCTCTCCTTTGCGGTGTATATCATCATTGCGGTGCGCTCGCGGGCGACCTCTACTAAGGAGTTCTACACTGCCGGCGGCGGCGTGCACCCGATCACGAACGGTATGGCGACGGCGGCGGACTGGATGAGTGCCGCCACCTTTATCTCTATGGCGGGAGGCATCGCGATGGAAGGGTATGCGGGGTCACGCTTCCTAATGGGGTGGACCGGTGGGTTCGTCCTTCTTACGGTGCTGATGGTGCCGTATCTGCGTAAGTTCGGGAAGGCGACGGTGCCAGACTTTGTGGGCGACCGGTATTATAGTAACCAAGCCCGTTTCGTGGCTGTGCTGTGCGCGATCTTTATCTGCCTGATCTACATTATGGGGCAAATGCGGGGCGTTGGCATTGTCTTTGCGCAGTTGTTCGGGATGAAGGTCTGGCAGGGCGTCATCGTGGGGGGGATCATTGTCTTCTTCTATGCTGGGCTTGGTGGGATGAAGGGCATCACCTACACGCAGGTGGCGCAGTATTGTGTTATGGCGTTCGCCTATACGATCCCGGCGGTCTTTATCGCCATTGCTCTCACGAACAATTTTATTCCGCAGCTGGGACTCATCGGGGACTACACTAAGGGGGGCGACAGCATCGCCTTTATCGATAAGCTAAACCAGATCAACACGGATCTAGGGTTCCGCCACTACACAGAGGGGGGGCTATCCACCATCGATATGTTCTGCATTACAGCCGCGCTAATGTGTGGCACAGCGGGGCTACCGCACGTGATCGTCCGGTTCTTCACCGTCAAAGACGTGCAGGCAGTGCGAAAGTCTGCCTGCTGGACCCTCGCCTTTATCGCCGTGATTTACCTGACTGCTCCCGCGATCGGATCGTTTGCGCGGGTCAACCTGATCGAGACACTGCATGACCAGCCCTATGCAGATGCCCCAGGCTGGGTAGCACAGTTTGAGCAAACAGGGATGCTGACATACGAGGATAAGAATGGCGACGGGAAGATACAGTATTGGGGGCCAGCTAAGGCCACCGATGGGCACGACCCGAACGAGCTGACGATCCGTAAGGATATGATGGTGATGGCGAACCCTTACATGGGAGGTGCCCCGCAATGGGTGATCGGTCTCCTCATGGCGGGCTGCATCGCTGCTGCGCTCTCTACGGCGGCGGGGCTTCTCCTCGTGCTCTCCACCTCCATCTCGCGGGACTTAGGGAAGAACATCCTGAACCCGAACCTCAGTGAGAAGAAGGAGATGCGTCTCGCGCGTCTCGCATCCTTTGGGTCACTAGCGATCGCGGTTTACTTTGGGATTAATCCGCCCTCGGAGTTTGTCGCTAAGACGGTCGCCTTTGCCTTTGGTTTAGCCGCCTCTACCTTTTTCCCTACGCTGCTGGTCGGGATCTTCTCTAAGCGCGTGAACAAGGCGGGCGGGATCGCGGGGATGATCGCAGGTGGGGTCTTTACCCTCGGCTACATCACATACTTCCAGTTTATGGGAGGTCAGCCAGAGCAATACCTCCTGGGGATTTCGCCCGAGGGGATAGGTGCCGTCGGGATGGTGATCAACTTCATCGTTACGGCACTCGTCACTGCCATTACCCCAGCGCCTCCAGCGGAGGTCCAAGCCATGGTGGACCGGATCCGCCTACCACATGGAGCAGGAGAAGCTCAGGATCACTAGTGCCTCCTCTCTCTCTGATATCTTAACCCATTTTTTACCCCTTATTTCCTACATGAGTAACGTAATCGAAACCCACGTCGAAGAACACCGCATCTTTCAACCCCCAGCCGACTTCTCCGCCCAGGCGCGCATCTCGTCCATGGCGCAGTATGAGGAGCTCTATAAGCTCTCTATTGATTCCCCCGAAATCTTTTGGGGGCGCGAGGCAGAGGAGCTGCACTGGCAGGAGCCATGGGAGTCTGTCCTAGAGTGGCAAGCCCCCGATGCCCGCTGGTTTAATAACGCCCGCGTTAACATCGCGGAGAACTGCCTAGACCGCCACCTGTCCACCCCCCGGCGCAACAAGGCCGCCATCCTCTGGGAGGGCGAGCTCGGGGAGAAGCGCACGCTCACCTACCAGCAGCTCCACCGCGAGGTCTGTAAGTTCTCTAACGTCCTACTGGCACAAGGCGTAGAGATGGGCGACCGCGTCCTGCTCTACATGCCGATGATCCCAGAGGCGGTGATCGCGATGCTGGCTTGTGCGCGTATCGGTGCGGTGCATTCGGTCGTCTTTGGGGGCTTCTCTGTGGATGCCATCGTGGATCGGCTGGAGGACTGCACCGCTAGCTTCGTCGTGACTGCCGATGGCGGGTACCGTCGGGGTAAGCCGCTCCCGCTTAAGGCGAATGTCGACCTCGCGCTGGAGCGCTACAGCGGGGTAAAGAAGTGCCTAGTCGTGCAGCGCACGGGAAGCGACGTCACCATGACCGCCGGGCGCGATCTGTGGTGGCATGAGGAGATGTCGGCGGTAAGCGGTAAGCATGTTGCCGAAGGGTTTGACAGCGAGACCCCCCTCTTCATTCTCTACACCTCTGGCTCCACGGGTAAGCCTAAGGGGATTCTCCATACGACCGGCGGCTACATGGTGGGCACCTACACCACCTGCAAATACATCTTTGATATGCAAGAGGAGGATGTGTATTGGTGCACCGCAGATGTGGGCTGGATCACAGGGCACTCCTACATTTGCTATGGACCGCTCCTGAACGGGGCGACCCAGGTTATGTATGAGGGCGCACCAAACTACCCCGACTTTAGTCGCTTTTGGCAAATGGTGGAGGACTACGGCGTCACCATCTTCTACACGGCTCCCACCGCTATCCGCGCCTTTATTAAGGCTGGCGATGATCTCCCGAACGCGCATGACCTCAGCTCGCTGCGCCTGCTGGGCACCGTCGGTGAGCCGATCAACCCAGAGGCGTGGATGTGGTACCGCGATGTCATCGGTGGCGGGCGTTGCCCCATCGTAGATACCTGGTGGCAGACAGAGACTGGAGCCATCATGATCTCCCCGCTCCCTGGTGCTACTCCTACCCGCCCCGGCACTGCTACTAAGCCCTTCTTCGGCGTGGATGCAGCCATCCTCGATGAGGACGGAAACGAATGCGGCCCGAACGAAGGCGGCAAGCTCGTCGTGCGTAAGCCGTGGCCGAGTATGCTGCGTGGCATCTATGGTGATCCACAGCGGTTCCGCGACACCTATTGGAGCGACTACGAGGGATACTACACCGTCGGTGATGGGGCGCGTAAGGGACCTAACGGCAACACCTGGATCGTCGGGCGGCTCGATGATGTCCTGAACGTCTCTGGTCACCGTCTGGGCACGGCAGAGATAGAGAGTGCGCTCGTCGCGCATGACGCTGTCGCCGAGGCCGCGGTCGTAGGGAAGCCTCACGAGATTAAGGGGCAAGCCGTCGTGGCCTTTGTGATCCTAAAGGGCATCCATGCAGCGGCTGACGACGCTCTCGTGCAGGAGCTACGCCAGCACATCTGCGACGTCATCGGTGCGCTGGCCCGCCCAGATGATCTCTACCTCGTTGCCGCACTGCCTAAGACCCGCTCTGGTAAGATCATGCGCCGCCTCCTTAAGGAGCTCGTCGCCACTGGCGAAGTCTCTGGCAACACCACCACCCTGGAGGACCCTAAGGTCATCGACGATCTGCAGAACCAACTTATGGGACACTAGTCATCTCATACCTCATAATACCGTCTCTCCAGTCATCGCTTGCTTGACCTATGTGTGGCTGGGGTGTAGGGGTGGGGATATGACAATAGCGGATAAGACTCAGGAGTTATTAGAAGAGCTCTCCTTTTTTCAGGACTGGCAGGAGAGGTATGAGTATGTGATCTCAATGGGCAAGAAGCTAGCACCTATGGAGGATGCTCTAAAGACCCCGGAGCGCACGATCAAGGGGTGTCAGTCGCAAGTCTGGCTAGAGTCCGAGTGTAAGGACGGGATCATGCACTTCACGGCGGATTCAGATTCGTTAATTACTAAGGGGATGATCGCCTTGTTTGTGCGGGTGCTAGACCAACACAGCCCCGACGAGGTTTTGACAGCGGATATGGGCTTTATCGCGGAGACAGGGCTAAAGGAGCACTTAGCCCCCACCCGCGCTAATGCCCTGAACCTAATGGCAGCAGAGATGAAAAAGCACGCTCTCGAGGCAACGGCGTAATGGGGGATTACCAGCTGTTATAGGCTTGCATGGATGTGGTGCATGGGTAAGGTGATGTCATTATGTTTGAATTGCTTCCTCTGATCGGTGCCGTTGTTGGCATCCTGCTCGTTATCTTTGTCCTCTTCGTTATTCTGCGTTTCTTTAGCACGTGGTTGCGCGCCTTACTCTCTGGTGCCCCTGTGTCGTGGGGCGCGCTCATCGGTATGTCGCTCCGGAAGGTGCCTTACACGGAGGTCGTGAACGAGAGAATCACCGCCGTGAAGGCTGGCTTAGATGTCTCTACCGGTGACCTGGAGGCGCACTTCCTTGCTGGTGGTGACATTAATAACGTTGTGCTAGCCCTCATTGCCGCGGATAAGGCTGGGATTAAGCTCTCCTTTGAGCGCGCCTGCAGCATCGACCTCGCCACTAAGGATACAGGTAAGACCGTACTAGAGGCGGTGCGAACCTCGATCAACCCGAAGGTGATCGACTGTCCGAACCCATCTGCAGGGATCAGTAAGATCACAGCAGTGGCTAAGGACGGAATTTCCGTCAATGTCCGTGCTCGGGTAACGGTGAGAACGAATCTAGAAGGCTTCGTGGGTGGTGCTCTGGAGGAGACCATTATTGCGCGTACGGGTGAGGGGATCGTTACCTCTGTAGGTTCTGCGAACTCTTATAAGGATGTCCTCGAAAACCCCGATGGGATTTCCCGCCTCGTCTTAGAGAAGGGGATCGACTCCTCTACCGCCTTTGAGATTCTTTCCATCGACATTGCGGATGTAGATGTCGCGGATAACGTAGGTGCCCGCCTCCAGGCAGAGCAGGCCGAGGCAGATAAGCAGATCGCCCAGGCTAAGGCCGAGGTCCGACGCGCCGCCGCAGTAGCGCATGAGCAGGAAATGGCTGCCCGCACGCAAGAGATGCGCGCGAAGGTCGTAGAGGCGGAAGCCGAGGTGCCCATGGCGATCGCAGAGGCGTTCCGTAACGGGAACCTGGGGATCATGGACTACGCTAAGTATAATAACCTAGAGGCAGATACAGATATGCGTAAGTCGATCTCTGGTGACACTGCAGGTGAGGAATAAGCGTGTCCCGCTGCATAGAACGCGCCTGATGAGGGCGCGCCTTCTTATGCCCTGCATAGAGCCTCGCTCTCTTCTCTGACTGACCAAGTATTATGGATAATCTCCCGGTAGATCCACAGTTGATCATCTTTGCCGTCATGGCGCTGATCGGTATCACGCAGACCCTCTTTAAGAAGAAGGATAAGACAGATCCGCATGCCCCGATCCCGCATGAGGAAGATCCCTTTCAGGAACTGAAGCGGATGATGGAGGCGTCACGCCGCGAGAGCGAGCGACAGCGTAGGGAGCAAGAGCAGGAGGACGCCCCGCCGTCACCAGAGCCAGCGCCGACACTCGTCACACATCCGGCAGAGCCACCGCGTGAACAGGAGACTCCTCCTGTCGTCATCACTCCATCATATCCCGCCCCCACGCCCGTGCCTAGCCCGCACGAAGCATGGGAGCCGCGCACTCCTGAGCAACCAACGTTGGAGCATGAAGAACTCTTAGATCAGTCCCCTCCGCCGCTGCCTGTAACTCAGGCGCCTCAAGTCCAGCGCCGCGTTGCCCCCGCTGTTGATCTAAAGCGTGCCCTATCTCGCCCAGACTCCACTCGCCAGGCGATCCTCCTGTCAGAGATCCTGGGCAAGCCTAAGGGAC
>CAYWAG010000016.1:0-13617 GCA_964455925.1 uncultured Verrucomicrobiales bacterium
ACCGTGTTGCGAAGTCTATTGTGGTATGCCTATTCTGGACTAGACCTCTTTTGCCCTAACTGAATAGTTACAAAAAAACTCTCTGCGTCTCCGCGCCTCTGCGGTTCAAAAGCCGAGCATATATTCGCTTAAGTTCGTGCCATACGGTCTTACTGAAAGACGAACTGAGCCATTGGGGCAGGCTTGATGTAAGGGCGAGAGAAGAGCTGCACGGCATAGTATGCGTTCTTATAGTTCCCCTTCGCCACGGAGATCCCCATCCATTTCCAGTTCTTCTGCTCGATGGCCTTACGGTGAGGCTTAGAGCTGAGGAGAGACTTAAACATCGTTTCGCTCAGGGTGCTGACCTGCGAGTTTGACCACACGACGTTTTCACCGAGGAGTTGTGTCCTCTTTGCCCGCACAACATCGGCGCGCTGCTGCACCCCCGCGTGTGCAAAGTCCTTAATGTTATTACTGCTGGAGTCCTTTGTCGCCAGGTAGGTCGCGTGCTCCATGGCGAGCTTCTTAATATAAGTGTCAGGGCTTAATGCCTTACGCCCTAGCTTAGCGCGGTGTGCGTTGGTGAGCTTAAAGAGCTGGTCAGAGATCCGGCGCTCCGTGCTGGTCTCTGGCCGAGCGTAGTTAGAGGTCTCGCGCGTTGGGGCTCCTACGACGCTGGTGCAGGAGGGGAAAAGGAAGGTGCTAGATATTATGGTGAGTAAAAGTGCGCGTGCTCTTGTCATTTTGGGTTCTTGTTCTTGATTTTTACATTGTAAAGATGCTTCTCTATTTATGTTTTGTCAAGGGGGATTTTGCTCTGGTATCCCCCACAGGTGTGTTGTTTCCTACTCCTCGCCCATGACGTGCTGGAGGATCTCGGGATAGGCTTGCTCTGCTAGGGCGTGGGAGCGCGCGCGGATCTCCTGCGCTTTGCTTAGGGAGAAGCACTCTTGGACCATCGCGCGGCATTCTTCGTAGTTCAGCTTGCGGATGGCGCTCTTAACGAGAGGTACCTTGTTCACCCCCACCGATAGCTCCTCGACACCGAGCCCTAGAAGGAGAGGGAGGAGCTGGATATCACCTGCCATTTCACCACAGACACCAGTCCAGATCCCGTTCTCGATGCCCGCCTTTGTGGTCATGCGCATCAGGCGTAGCACCCCAGGGTCTGCCGGTCTGTAGAGCTCGGAGACGAGCTCGTTCACACGGTCCACGGCGGTGGTGTATTGCACGAGGTCGTTCGTGCCGATGGAGAAGAAGTCCACGACCTGAGCCATAGCATCTGAGAGCAGTGCGGCGGACGGGATCTCGATCATAATCCCTACTTGATAGTCCTCAGAGAACGGGATGCCCTCTGCGCGTAGCTCTGCCTTGCATTCCTCTAGCAGCTCCTTAGCGCGCTCGATCTCAGACAGGAGGGAGATCATCGGGAACATGATGCCGACCTTACCATGTGCGGTAGCGCGCAGCAGCGCCCGTAGCTGCACCTTAAAGAGCTCGGGACGCGCTAGGGAAAAGCGAATGCCACGGCGCCCCAGGAAGGGGTTTGGCTCTGGCTGGATGGGCGCCTCTGCGTTCATCTTATCACCTCCGGAGTCTAGGGTGCGAAAGATCGTGAGCCCGGGGGAGACCTCCCGGACGACCTCGCTGTAGAGAGCGGCTTGCGCCTCCTCATCGGGCATTTCGTCAGAGTCTAGGAGGTAGAACTCCGTGCGGAACAGCCCGATGCCATCCGCGCCGTTTTGCTTGAGGAGCTGCACCTCATGTGAGAACTCGACGTTGGCAGACAGGATGACAGGGCGTCCATCAGCCGTGACGGAGGGCAGGCTGCTCGCCTCGCGCAGACGTTGGCTGAGCTCTTGGTCGGCAGCCTTTAGGGCCTGGTAGCGCGCCTGGGTCGCCGCGCTGGGGTTCATGATCAGGAGGCCACGGAACCCGTCTAAAATACAGTCAGTGTTCCCCACCACGTCCATAACAGCGTTCTCTACGCCGACAACGGCAGGGATGCCTAGCGAGCGGGCAAGAATCGCCGTATGAGAAGTGGGGCTCCCCTTCTCTGTGGCAAACCCTCGCATGGCGTCCTGGTCCATCCCAACGGTATCTGAAGGAGTGAGATCGTAGGCGACCAGGACATGGTCATGCTCTACGGCTGGGGCACTGGTTCCCAGCTGGATCAGATTATCGAGGAGGCGCATGGCGATGTCCTCCAGGTCTGTCGTGCGCTCCGCGAGGTAGGCATCCTCAGTGCGGCGCATCGCCTCCATCGTGCTCTGAATCACGGCATAGAAGCAATAAGCGACATTCAGGAGGCGGTCACGCAGCATTTGCTCCACCTTTTGGTTCAGGCTGCGATCCTCTAGAATGAACATGTGGGCCTCAAAGATCTGCCCTTCCTCATCGCCAGCCAGCCCATGCACGCGTTGCTGGATCTCTAGGAGCTGCTGGCGCGTCTCCTGCACCGCCGCGCGGTACACCTCTAGCTCGGAGTCGATCTCACTCTCTGCGATCTCATAGGTATCAGGAGCGGAGAACCCACGGGCATTAACATGAATCTTACCAAATGCTAAGCCAGGGGAGACGCCCCGGCCCTTTAGGATAACCTCTACGGGGTCATGATCTTGCTGCTCAGCCATGCTGTTGGTATCGAAAATAAAAAGAATAGATCACCTCGAGGCTCTGGCTCCTCATGTGCGAGAGCTGGTAAGGTGGAGGGGATACGGGTGACCTCACATACAGGAGGGGAGGGGAGCGGCTTACTCGAAGTTACTCTGCACCAGCTCCAGGAGGGCGGACATGGCGGCATCTTCTTCCTCCCCCTCAGTAGTGATGGTGAGGACGGACTCATACCCCGCTGCCAGCATCATGAGCCCCATGATACTCTTTCCGTCCACCTGCTCCTCATCCTTCTCTACCCGGATATCACAGGGGAACTGACTGGCGGTTTTTACGAACTGGGCTGCTGGACGTGCATGGATGCCTAGCTTATTTTTTACAGTGACTTCTTGTGAGGGCATAAGATTCTAAGGGATTCTGCTCTATAATGAATCTAAACCCCTCTGTTCTGCAAGCAGAATTTTACGGGTGTGATTTTCCCCATGGATCATGGGTTAGACTTTTAAAAAAGTCTATGGAGCAGATTCACTCCGATACGGCCTGGCGGTGGAGGTCGAGCTGCTGTTGCTGCTCATAGAGGGGGCGCAGTCGCTCTAGGTGATCGTAGGAGGACTGGTGGATATGAGGGTTTACGATGTGCTCTAGGGCGAGCTGGGCGTTCTCGAACTCGTGCTGGGCGATGTTCTGGATGTAGGTATGGAGCACGCGGTCGTAGAACTCTTGGTAGTGAAAGTCCGCCAGGCTGCTGGACTGCTGCTCTGGGGTGAGGAAGGAGTGGAGGTAGTCGGTGTTGTTAAGCGTATCTACGAGGAGCTGAGGGTTCGTCTGGGCGATGCTGGTGAACAGGGCCCCGACGACCTGGGGTGAGAAGTTGCACTCGCTAAGGTCGACAGAGGCGAGCCACTCCATCTGGGAGTCCGCGAGCTGGGGTGGGGTCTGGAGCAGGAGCGGGATGAGGCTGGCTTGGACCTGACCATGGTCGATGTTACGCTGAAAGTAGGCGTTCACCGCTGGGCGGGAGTCCTCGGTGAGGTGGACGCTGAGCTTGTGGGCGAGCGTGCCCCGGTCCTCTGCCAGCTCGTCTCCCCAGGCGAGCAACTGGTCGATCTGGAGGCTGGGGTCCTGCATGTACACCGCAGTGAGCAGGGAGAGCCGGTGGGCGAGGTCGCCTTGCTGCTTGCTCAGGTGCGTGTCGTCCAGGCAGGCTTGCGGATCCTGCTGGAGCCAGGCTTGCACGACGTCGAACTCGATCTGGTTAAGCTCTGGCGCGACCTTGACCTGTGAGGTCAGCTGGAGATAGGAGCTACAGCCCCCTTGGGTAATGGCATCCTGAGCGAGCTGCTCTAGCAGCGCGATGGTCTCCGCAGGGTAGTCAGTGTATCCCTGTATGATCTTGCCCGCTAGATCAGTCAACAGGGCGCGATCCTGCGCCTGTAGGAACAGGAGCAGCTCCTCTGGGGCGAACTCTAGGAGCGTCTTGCGCCCAAAGGCGGCGTAAAGCGCGCCGCCATCACTCATGGTCGCAGTCCTGTTACCTATCACAGTGGTAGCAGAGGAGGGCAGGGCACCTAGCGCGCCTCCCGATGGCGTGGCATCGTCCCCCGATGGGGTCCAGAACAGGAGCCATCCAGTGAGGAGGAGGCACAGTGCCATGAGTGAATAGGTAATAGAGCTCATCTGCAAATCCTATACGAGTTAGCGCGACTGCGCGAGGTCGTCCGGGGTTCTGGGTTCGGCGCAGGGGATGGAGCCGGCGGCGTGTAGCTGCTTCTCTAGGTCGAGCTGGGACACGACCCACTCGCCGCTCATGTCTGGGCGGTCAGAGATTTCGATGGTCGTCATCGGGTCTAGGAAGATCTGCACAGACCAGGTATCACCACACAGCCCCGCCCTGACGGACTGCTCTGGATGCCCATCGACATGCCCCACAAAGGCGCCTAAAAGTTGCCCTGGATTATCAAAGTGACGCTGCCCGTCTGGCACCACCACGCGGTGCACCTCGCCGTCCAGACCGGGGAGATCGAGGTAATCTTGTTCGCCAGAGACCAGGAGCTGGGCCTCGGCAAAGAAGTCGCTGTTGACATAGACGAGCTCCCGCTTGTTCGTCCATGCGTTCTCCCGCTGCATACGTGCGAGCATGCGGGAGTTGTTCGCTAGGAGTCGTAGGCTGCCTTCATCCTTTAGGTTCTGCCCTGTCCAGCCAAAGTGCGCGTTCGAGGTCAGCTCTGGTAAGGGGTGAGGCGAGAGGTCCCAGTATTGGGTTTGCCCAGAGGACTGGGTGCGCAGGCGCTCATGGTGCGCCGCGCGCCCCTGCAGCAGGTTAGGGAGATCCTCCCCCTGAAAGGTGTGCGCCGTGCTTATCGTAGCAGGGCGACTGCTCTTACCTGTGGTCCTACCCTCAGCGTGGTGGGCACCGGCAGGTAGGGGGGCGCCCGCGGTAGCTACCCGATACCCGCACGCCACTAGTAATCCAGCGGCGGTGACGATCAGGGCGTAATCCAGCTTCGATAATCGCATACAGGAGATTAGTCTAAGTTCTCTGCGATGATATTCTTATGCGCCTGCACGTAGTCAATGTTGCTCTGGTCATCATCACCCATCCAGCCGAGGTTAGAGTTATATTGTCTCTTGTTGGACAGGAAGTTCTTCATGTTGGTGGGGTGCCAGGCAGCGCGCATGACAGAGAAGTATTGCGGAGTCGCATACCAGCACTCCTCATGGATGGCGCCATAGGAGTGACCCAGCTCGTGAGCGGCGACGTTATGCTGGATATGACTGCCTGCCACCACGGATAATGCAGGATCAAACTCTGCTAACCCAGTGGTGCCGACAAGGTCGCCGATCCCCGGGTAACGAGAGTAGACAAACTGCGACATATTACAGCCATACGTCTCTCTAAAGGTCGGACCATCCAGCGACCCGCGCAGATAGGTGCGAGTAGCGGGGGTGACGGTGCCAGTAGCGATGCCCATCACCTCTACCTTGTTAAACTCTACTCTGCCAGTGACACGATCACTGGTTTGCTCTGCAGAGTCGTCCTGGCCTAGCACGCCCTTAAAGATACGCACCATATCCCGGTAGTTGTTACCCGCCGTCGCCGTTTCTGGCGGAGCGTAGTCAGAGGTAAAACCAAAGGCGTTAATGCGATACGTAACACGTGCAGGATTAAAGATCTCGCGCGTGTTTGATAGGCCTCGATAGATCTGCGACATCATAGAGGCATCATTGCCCATATCATCGCGGGAAGCCTCGTTCCAGAAGTAACCTAGCCCGATGACAGTAGGCGTAAAGGGATCTGGATAGCGGATGGTGAGGTCAAAGGTCTTCTCCCCAGTGGCACCAGTGGCATCGGTGATCTTCACTCTGAGGCTCATGTTGACATCACCTGAGGTGTAGTTCCGGAGCTCTTCATCAGTGCGGTAATAGTTACCGTTCAGCACTGGCACCCCACTCGCTGGGATCTTTAGCTTGAGGTTACGCCCGATCAGGAAGTTCCCTTCTGCATCGGCTGTGAGTGCCACATCATCGAGCCAGGCCTCCCAGATACGCGCGCCAGAGGCACCGCTGGTCTGGATAAACTGGTTATAACGCTGGTTCACATGCACCACACCTAGGCTCTCTGTCACGATCGTAATCGTATTGGCATTTGCAGGAGTGACAGGGGTGAGGGAGCCTGATCCCATCCCGCTAGCACCAGCTAGCGCGAGGTTTACATTACCACCGATGCGTGACAGCGCTCCGTTTCCGCGTCCATTAGAGGAGTTACCATAGACCGACTGGTACCACATCTCTGCCACGACGGGGAGGGCGCGGGTGGACCAGTGCACACGGTCGTAACGCATTCCGCCTGCCATCGTGAGGGAGTCCGTAGCTGGTCCTGCATGGACGCGGGAGTCAGATGCGATCACTTGGTTCTGGGCAGTGACCATGTGCACGCGGGAGACATACCAGGGCACGTTCCAGCCAGCATCCTCGCGGGACTGCGCGATGACACTGCGGAGGTCTCTAGTGTAGTTCGCATTCGGGGTTCGACGCCCGATTTCCGCCTCCCCTTGGTGCCATAGGATGGCACGGAAGCCCGTATTCTGCATGAGACCGATCGCAGCCCGAAGGTTCGGGTAGTTATCCTGCGGGGCGATGTCAGGTCTCCAAGAGCTCACTGGGGAGCCACCATCACCTACCACGGCAAAGGCACAGGGCACGCGGTCCTTCTGCGAGATCATGTCCCCTAGGATCGGCCAGTATGAGCCACCACCAGCCGCAGAGGGGCTCTGGGACGGGTTACCAGGCGTGTCTGTAGCGTGGCTCCAGCTGCCATCAGTGACATTACACCAGCTCACGGAGTCAAAGCCCGCCGTATGCTTAGTCTGCCCGAAGTTCGCCGAGTTTGACTGCCCGGCAGTGATGAAGACATCGCCGACCCCTAGACGGTTGACCGAGATGGTTCGTAACACCTGGTTCTGACTATTCAGCGCCCGTAATCGTACGCGATACCAGCCCGGTGGGAGATCATACGTCCCAGCGTAACGGCCGTTGGAAGGACGGTCGATGGTCTTCCATCCCGTGCGGGTCCCGTTTGCACGGTTAATGACTCGAATCTGGATTCGGTTAGCGGCAGTGGTACAGGTGCCCTCAAACTTCACACTCGTGACCTCGCTGGTCAGGGAGCGCTGGACGACCTGACGGTTCGTAAGCTTCACGTTGAGGACGTTGTTGCCCGTGCTGCGCACGGCGACATCTGATACTGGGGCTAGGGTCTGGCTAGCCGTCCCACCGTAGGACGTGCCATCAATGGTGAGAGAGACGTTATCAAAGTCCACCGCGGCTCCTGGCCCCGCATTCGTCCCGGACCCCAGCTGGATCCCGATGGCACCAGTATCACCAGCGCGTGCCACATACTCTAGGACTACCGTCCCAAACTGCCCCGGCGTCCGGCTGGGTGCAGAGAGATTACTGACCTGGCGCACGAGCCGCCCACCAGACCGCAGACAGATCTGGTATCCGGCGAAGTTTGGACGCGAGCCTGCGCCACGTTGCCCCACGTCCACGGTGAGCCTGTAAGTCTTCCCTGGCACCATTGCGGTGGAGAGCGTCTGCACCACATTATGGCGGCGTCCTGGCGTGTTCGTCACCATGTAGAGGATGTTATTCCCACTCACACCAGCGGTGTATTCATTAGTCGGGTTATACATCCCGAGGTCAGAGTTGTTCGTATTCCCGTTTACATCCCAGTAGGCAAAGGTCTGATACGTGCGCCCATCATCCAGCACCACGCGCTCAAAGGACGTGTTCTTTACATGCCGCTCCGCAGGCATGGCTACATCCGTGCCACCCCAGGTGCGCTCTGTAATGGTTGTGCCGCTACCCGTGGTAAGACGCACATTATCAAAGTCTACCGCAGCACCCGCACCCGCATTCGTCCCAGATCCAAACTGCACCGCAATGACACCTGTATCTGCCGCCGTCGCAGTGTAGCTTAACACGACCTCACCCATCGTGCCAGCCGCCTGCGGGGCGTTTAAGCTCCCCGTAGAGCGCACTACGCGCCCACCGCAACGCAGCGCGACCTGATACCCCGCAAAGTTCTGCCGAGATCCCGCCGCTCGCTGCCCCACGTTCACGCGGAGCGTGTATGTCGTGCCTGGCACCATGCGTGTCGTCGTATTCTGGATCACATTGTTCCGCTTACCAGCCGTGTTCGTCACCATGTAGAGAATGTTATTCCCTGCGATCCCGCTACTGTATTCCGACGTTGGATTATACACTCCCACGTCGGAGTTCGTGGTCCCCCCTGTGACGCTCCAGTTAGCAATGGTTCGGGTCACCGCCCCGTTACCTAAACTTACCGCCTCCATGGACGGGTTCTTTAGCGCAATGGTCTGTGCCCATGCAGGCACCAACAGGCTCACGATTATCAGAGTGTTTATTAATGATTTGGTCATCTTTCGTGTTGATTTCATGAATGAATAATCCTCAATACATGGTTTTGATGAAGAAGGTGAACCCTCTCTAGGGATGGGAGCCAGATACCGAGGAGTGTTACTCTAACAGGGGAAAGTAATAAAAACTGTGCAGATGTCAACCATATTTTTCCCCCTGGCCAGGGCAATCAAGTAAGGGAAATGGCTATAACCACAAATAATAAGGTGGGGATAATCAATAAATAAGCACCCACTCTATCTTAGTGTTTTTTTAACCATTAATTAACACGAATGGGCACGAATATTTTCACAATCGAACCGCTTCCCAGTGATGAAGTGTTCTCGTCTATAGCCGTAAAAAATTAAATAGTTCCATGGTTGCAGTCAAATCACTTATAACGTGATCATAGGTTTGACTTTAAAAGATAAATAATTCGTGCCAATTCGTGTTAATTCGTGGTTAAAAACGAATTTTAGTGAGCGCTTGTTTTGCCTCTCCCTTATTTGATTGCCCTGCCCCTGGCTCGCCAGGCGCATCCACCAACTGTGTCACCGCCCCCCGTGGGAAACACGGATTCCACGCTTGCCAAGGTGGGGGGGATCAGCCATGGATGGCGTGGGAATGCGCAGTTCCCGCTGGCGTTGTCGCCTCTTAATCTAAAAACTTACTTACCTAAATCTTCTGATGAGTCTTCCCCATATTGCCATCGTCGGCGCTACTGGCGCAGTTGGAATCGAAATGCTTAACTGTCTAGAGGAGCGGAACTTCCAGTGTGCGTCACTGACGCTTCTGGCTTCCGCTCGCTCAGCAGGGAAGACCCTCACATTCCGTGGTGAGGAGATCGTGGTGAAGGAGCTCACGCATGAGGCCTTTGCGGGCATCGACATCGCGCTCTTCAGTGCCGGTGGCGGGATCTCTAAGGAGTTTGCCCCCTCCGCCGCTAAGGCAGGGGCGACTGTGATCGATAACTCCTCGGCGTTCCGCATGGATGAGGGCGTGCCGCTCGTGGTGCCAGAGATTAACCCAGAGGCGGTTCAGGACATCCCTAAGGGCATCATCGCAAACCCGAACTGCACAACGATCATCTCCCTCATGGGGCTCTTCCCCCTACATAAGAAGTTCGGGCTAAAGGCGATCATTGCGTCCTCTTACCAAGCCGTATCTGGTAGCGGTGCCGCGGGCATCGCGGAGCTAGAGAGCCAATGCGAGGCGCTCACCAAGGGGGAGGAAGTCACCTCCGAGGTCTATCCTAAGCAGATCGCCTTTAACGTCATCCCGCATGTCGATGTCTTTCAGGACGGCGGCTACACGAAGGAAGAGTGGAAGATGCTTAATGAGGGGCGCAAGATCCTGGGCCTTCCCGACCTTAAGGTCACCTGCACCTGTGTGCGCGTCCCAGTTTACCGCTCACACTCTGTGAGCATTACCGCCCAGTTTGAGAAGCCCATCACGGTGGAAGAGGCAAAGGCGGCTTACACCGAGGAGTTTAAGGGCATCGGGCTCTGTGATGATCCAGAGGCAGCTCTCTATCCTACCCCGCTTGACACCACCCTCCAGGACGACTGCCTCGTCGGGCGGATCCGTGAGGACATGGTGGTCGACAACGCCCTCGCCCTCTGGGTCGTGGGTGACCAAGTGAAGAAAGGCGCGGCGCTGAATGCTGTCCAGATCGCAGAGATTCTCTAATCCCTCGCCCCCCACTGATCCATGTCTGAGCTTAAGCCCTATCTAAAGGAGTTGATCGCGGAGGTTGATGCCGCCCTGGACACCTATCTCCCGGCAGAGTCCGCTGCCCCAGAGACCATCCATAAGGCCATGCGTTACAGCATCTTTGCGGGTGGTAAGCGCTTACGCCCCGTGGTCTGTCTCGCGGCAGCCCAGGCGATAGGGGCAGACCGCTCCGTCGCCCTCCATGCCGCCTGTGCGGTAGAGGCGATGCATACCTACTCGCTCATTCATGATGATCTCCCCGCGATGGATAACGATGACTTACGTCGCGGACGCCCTACGAACCATAAGGTCTTTGGCGATGCCATTGCCATCCTAGCGGGGGATGCCCTGCTGAACGAGTCCTTTATCCTCGTAGCCCGCACTGCACAGACCAGCCGCTATCAGGGGCTGGACTTCGTGCAGGAGCTCGCCACCGCAGGGAACAGCCAGCACCTCATCGGGGGGCAGGTCATGGATATAGAGGCCGAGGGACGCCAAATCTCCCGCGATGCTCTCGCTAAGATCCATGAGACTAAGACTGCCGCCCTCCTCACTACCTCTATCCGCCTGGGTGCGATGGCGGCGAACGCTACTCCCCTCCAGCTCTCCTGCCTCAGTCGGTTTGGGCGCACCATGGGGCTAGCCTTCCAGGTGATCGACGATATTCTGGACGTCACCGCAGACACCGCCACGCTCGGTAAGACCGCGGGTAAGGACGAGGCGGCGGAGAAATCCACCTACCCCTCCCTCCTAGGGCTAGACGGTGCGAAGGCAGAGGCGCAGCGCCTCACCAACGAGGCGCTCCAAGCCCTAGACGAACTCGAGGGCGACGCCACCCGCCTGCGCCAGATCGCAGACTACTTACTGCAGCGCGAGTATTAATCTCCCCCTTTCTCCCCACTTCATATGAACCGTTTAGGTATTCTCTATCTCGTCTCTGGTCCCTCTGGCTCTGGTAAGACCACCTTATGCCGTCGGGCAGCCGATGAGGGACTGGCACAATACGCAGTCTCTGCCACCACGCGTGCCCCCCGCGACGGGGAGGTCGATGGCACCTCCTACCACTTTCTCACCGTAGAGGACTTCCAGCAGCGTGTCGCGGCGGGAGACTTTATCGAGCATGCAGAGGTGCACGGGAATTATTACGGCACCCTTAAGTCCGAGGTCATCGGGCATCTCCAATCAGGCGTCGACATTGTCATGGACATCGATGTCCAGGGCGCTGCCATTATCCGCGAGATCGACGATGTGCTCCTACAGCGCTGCCTCGTGGATCTCTTCGTCATGCCCCCTAGCGAGGCAGAGCTAGAGAGCCGTCTGCGTAACCGCATGACAGACAGCGAGGAGGTCATCACCCTTAGGCTCCAGAACTCCATCGACGAGATGGCACGCTGGCAGGAATACACCTACCTCCTCGTCTCTGGCGAGAAGGAGGCGGACTTCACCGCCTTCCGTGACCTGCTCCTAGCAGAGCGCCGCCGCGTCTCCCGCCTCTCCTCCTAGCCCTCTGGCGGAGTAACACTTCATGCTACTAATACCGGGTGCATCTCTACGTTCACATCCCCTTTTGTCACGAGATCTGCCCGTATTGCTCGTTCTATAAGCATAAGCCTGGGTCGGTAGCACAGGCAGAGTTCATCCAGGCCCTCCTCACGGAGCTGGATTGGCACCTCGCGCAGGGGCAGCTCGCCCCCTTTACCACCATCTACCTAGGCGGCGGCACCCCCAGCCTCCTCTCCACCCAGCACCTCACAGACCTGCTCACCGGGCTAGATGCGCGCATCCCCTTCGCCTCCCTGCAGGAGGTCACGATGGAGGCAAACCCCTCCACCTTTAAGCTCGCCAAGGCACAGCGCATGCGCGCGCTCGGGGTAACCCGTGTCTCCCTCGGGGTTCAGTCCCTAGATGCGGCCCAGCTTCAGGTTCTCGGGCGCGACCATACGCCCGCCTCCGCCATCGACTCCTACGCCCTCCTCCGCCAAGCCCAGATCCCAGAGGTCAACCTCGACCTCATGTTCTCCACCCCAGGGCAATCCGTAGACTCCTGGCGCAGCACGCTTGACCAAGCCATCTCCCTCCAGCCAGACCACCTCTCCTGCTATAACCTTACCTATGAGGAGGATACAGACTACTTTCAGAAGTTCCTCGCTGGGGATTACGCCGATGTGCCAGAGACTAACGAGGAATACTTCTACCTCGCCGACACCCTCCTCACCCAGGCGGGCTACACTCACTATGAGACCTCTAACTACGCCCGCCCCGGATATGAATCCCAACATAACATGGGATACTGGCGTGGGAACGACTACCTAGGCATCGGTCCCTCCGCTGTAGGATGTATCGCGCGCCGCCGCTACCAGAACCTCGCCGACACCGCTGGCTACATCACCCGCATCCAGCAACTCGGACACGCCATGGATAGCCACGAGCAGCTAGACCCCGACGCCTGGCGCATCGAACGCCTCGCCCTAGAGCTACGCACCCGCCAAGGCATTTCCCCCCAGTGGATCGCCCCTACAGACCCCACCCTCCTCATCAACAACGGCCTCCTAGAGCACCATAACGGAAACCTCCGCACAACGAAGCAAGGCAGCTCGCTCGTAGATTCCATCGTAGAATTCCTGATCTGACCCCACGGAGAGTGACCTGAAGTAGCAACGAACCCACCCCGTATGGGGAGGGGAGTGACGGCGTCTCGGACTATGAAAAAGGGGAGAAGGTGAAAAGAACAGGAAGACGTGAGGTCGGTATATCCTGCAGCAAAGGCAGTTCCGTGCGGATAGAGAGATTCCGGCGGAGCTGTCTTCTAAAAAGAATCTCCTTGCTCACTCCGCAAAATTCTGCTGATATCTTTCGCAAATACGAAATCATATCCCCTATTCATCCGCTTTTTCTGGCTAAACAATACCTCTCTAAATAATAATGAAAACATTAATCATCTCTCTCTGTAGCCTCTTCCTAGTGTCATGCGCCTCCTACTACAAAAATCCACCTTCAGACACACCTACAGCGACCCTGCAAAGTAAAGCTGCCAAAAAAGGTATTTACAACTGGGAGACTTATTCAGTCGACTCCATCGATAATCAACCCATTAACTACATGACCTCTTTAACCTTGGAGGGGAAGAAGATGAAGGTAACAGAAGGACCTCATAATATCGTCATACACGGTGCCTTCAACAGAGGCTTATTCGCTCGTGGACCATTTGAAGCCTATTGTGATGTGACAATGAATTTCGTTAAGGATAAGAGTTACAATGTCAATGGAGTAGTTCAGGGTTCCTCTATACTAATGTGGATCGAGGACTCAGCAAATAAAGCGAGGGTTTCGAATACTGTAAGTGTCCCTTATAGAAATATCCCTCAATCCAATTACACACCAATATATATC
>CAYWAG010000017.1:0-13139 GCA_964455925.1 uncultured Verrucomicrobiales bacterium
ATCCAAATAAAAATCTGCGTAAATCTGCGCAATCTGCGGGCAAAAACACTAACAGAAAATTGTCGTGTAGTGTGGCCCCACCTGAACAATGACCAACATACACAGGCAACAAGCGCTACCTCCTTTACAGGGCGGCGGCCACGGCGGAGGGGGCTTCCCAGAGGGGGCGGTGTCCGGTGTCTGGGATGATGAGGTGCTGGCTGTTGGGGAAGGTGAGTTCGGTGGCGAGCTGGGTGAACTTGTGGTCACGCTCACCGGTGATGAGGGTGACAGGCGTGGGGACTGATGCGACGGCGGTGCGGAGGTCCGCCTGGGTTCCTAGCGACCAGGCACAGAAGGCGCGGGCGATCTCGTGGGCGTAGGGCTGTAGGAGGTGGCGATCCGCGAGGGTATCAGGAACAGCACCAAGCACAGGCTGGGCATTCCAGGCGGTGAGAAAGCTTGACCAATCTTTCTGCAGGGCGAGGGCGCTCCACTCGGCATCGCGGATGCGACGGAGGCGGCGCTCTTCATCAGTCTGCAGCCCAGGGTGTACGGAGATCAGCGTGGCAGAGGTCCAGAGGGAGGGAGCCGCGAGGAGGGCGTGCAGGGCGAGACGCGCGCCCATGGAGTAGGCGATGAGCTGTGGGGCGGGGTCTTGGGCGGCGACTTCGGAGGCAAAGATCTCGCCGAACTCTTCCATGCTGATGGAGCGGCAGGAAAGGTAGCGCCAGAGGTTGACCTTGCGGATGGGTTGTCCCTGTCCTCCCGCGCCTCTCTGCCCTAGGGGGTGAGAGGTCAGGATGTCCCAGTCGCTGGATTGGCCCAGATTCCCGTGGAGTGCCCAGAGCATAGGAGGGCTTACTTAGATTCGGTCTCGATCTCCAGCCCACCGACCCAGCGGAAGATGAGGTTAGCGACCAGGGCGGTAATCGCTCCAGCACAGAAGCCAAAGATACCATACATAATAGGGAGAGCGACGACCATAACGAGACCTATCGCGGCACCACCTGCTGCGGGGAACCCGAGCTCACTAGCGGCACCGCCAATAGCACCCATAACACCGATCATGCCGCCATAGATAAGCCCGACGATGAGACCACCGATCGCCCCGAGAAGCCCCTGGATGAGAGCGGCCTTTAGGACGCCTACACGCATGATCTTAACGGTCTTGCGCCCGGACGTTACGGGTTCCATTCCGCTCTGTGGTGCCTGGTAGGGCGAGGTCTCATATTGGGATGGGGTAGTAGCTAGAGGGGCATCAGTAGACGGGGAGGTATCAAAGTCTGAGGCTGGGCTACTGTAGTCGGTTGAGGATTCTTGTTCCATAGTTGTATTAATTCGTGCGTGTGGGGCCTCGGGAGAGGACGCCGTAATGATCTATCTGGTCTGACGTAATAGGGCAATCTTATCTTGCACGAATCTTATACCCGTGATTACGTTGAACACGATGGCTAAAGATCGCTTGGATAACCGAAAGGAAATAGAGCTGGCAGAGGGGATTTCGATCCACCTCTCACCTGCTGGGCTGGCGCCTCGGCTCCTAGCGCGGTTAGTGGACTATACGCTGCTCTACCTAGCCCTCGCGATTGTTACCATTCCGCTCAATATCCTCGGGGCGGTATCGGGTGCGGAGTTTATCCAGGGCGTGACGATGATCCTCAACTTTCTAGCCCTCTGGTTCTATGATCCGCTGTGGGAGCTGGCTAAGACGCCTGCTACTCCAGGGAAGCGCTTACTGAAGCTACGCGTGATTAAGCGGTCGGGGACGCCCGTGGGGTTCCCGCAGGCATTTATGCGGGCACTGCTCTTACCGATCGATATGCTACCGATGGGACTAACGGGAATGGTCTCGATCGTGTCCTCCCGGCACTCGCAGCGGCTGGGTGATCTGGCGGCGGGGACGATGGTGGTGTACCAGCACGAGGATAAAGACACTACGCCCACACCCATTCCGGTGCCATCGATCCGCCCGCAGTCCGCGCTCACCCGCGAGGATCAGATCGCCTTTGTAGAGCTCGGGCGCCGTTACCCTAAGCTCAGTCCGGAGCGGCAGGACGAGATCGTGCAGTGCTTAGAAAGTCTCGTCGGCACACGCGCCCCCGATAGTCGGAGCTACGCCTTAGGCATCGCTCGTCACCTTAGCCAGAATGAAGCATGATACCACAGAAGAGATTTCAGGAACAGAACGAGGCCCGCTGGCGTCAAACCCAACAACTGATAGAGCGGCTGGATCAGAGCAAAGGCGCACTGACGCGAGAAGAGGCCCGTGCGCTGCCGCCCCTCTTTCGTAAGATCTGTCAGGAGATGGGGATAGCGGAGGAGCGGCTCTATAATAGTAGCCTCATTAACCGGCTGAACACGATGGTGATGGCGCTCTTTCATCACCTCTACCGCCAGCGCCGCAGCATTCGCCCGCTGCGCTTTATGACCCATACGTTTCCGGGTGCCTTTAAGCATAATCTGGGCTTATTCTGGATCTCGGTGGCATTGTTTTGGGTGCCCTTCTTACTGCTCGCCTTCTCTGGACACTGGGGGCTGGACTGGATTCAGGCACTGTTAGGGGCAGAGGGCATGAACTCCATGGATGCGATGTATGGTAAGGATGGAGACGCGCTGGAACATGGGCGCGAGACGTATGGGAGTGACTTTATGATGTTCTGTTACTATGTGTGGAACAACGTGAGCATAGACTTTAGGTGCTACGCGGGTGGGATCTTCTTTGGCGTTGGGACCTTATTCTTTACCTTGTTCAACGGGCTCTACCTTGGGGCTGCGGCAGGCTATGTAGAGGCAGTAGGTGACCCCACCAAGTTCTGGGGGTTTGTCTGTGGGCACTCGGCGTTCGAGCTCGTGGGACTGCACTTATCATCGGTAGCAGGGCTACGGCTAGGCTGGGGGCTGATCGCACCGGGGAATCAGAGCCGCCTGACCTCTCTGCTGCGGAGTGCGCGGCACTCTCTGGTGATCCTAGGGGGCGCGGCGGTGCTGACCTTCCTCGCAGCGATTATCGAGGGATTTTGGTCGGCGCACCCGCATCCACTGGCGCTGAAATACACGGTGGGAGCTGTGCTGTGGATCGTGACGCTAGGGTATCTGTTCTCTGGTAGAAAGGAGTGGTATGAACGTCCGTGATCTAACGATAGCGCTACGCCCACGGACGCCGTGGGAAGCAGTGGATCTAGGCTTCCTGCTGGCGCGGCAGCACTTTAAGAGCCTCTTACTCATCGGGGTCGTGGGGTTCCTCCCTATCTGGCTGCTCCTCATAGCACTGTGCTGGCAGTGGAGCTGGCTGGCTCCTGTCCTGATCTGGTGGCTAAAGCCCGTGTATGATCGGTGCTACCTGTATTACCTGAGCCGTCACCTCTTTGGGGAGACCGTCAGCGTGCAACAAACCCTGCGCCAAGCGCCCCGCCTGCTCTTTCGTGGTTCAGTGGGGATGCTGCTGTGGCGGCGGCTCAGCCCTAAGCGCTCCATGATGCTCCCGATCTGGGATCTAGAAGGGCTGCGAGGGAAGGCGTATCGACAACGTGGACGCGTCGTAGGTCGCCTAGGGGGAACCACCGCGAGCCTGCTGACGGGGGCGATGCATGCCTGTGATGTGCTCCTCATGCTATCGGGATACATCTTTATCATCATGATGCTGCCGCAGGGCGACTGGTATAGCTCCTACAGTGAGTTCTATGCCGCTATACAGTCCATCTACACCTCCGTTGGTGCTAAGATGAGCTACATGCTCATTCCTTGCATAGTCTATCTGTTCGTAGAGCCGTTCTACCTGGCTGCGGGGTTCTCTCTCTACCTGAACAGCCGCACAGAGCAAGAGGCTTGGGACATCGAGCTGGGACTGCGCGAGTTTGCCTCTCGGCAGATCGCGCGGCAGTCTGGCACGGTCTTACCTAGTAAGCTCATGGCTCTGACAGCGCCGCTGCTGGTAGGGCTATCACTGTGCATCGGAGGCATGACCAGACTGGAGGCGGTGCAGCCTGTGCCAGAAGTGCCAGACCGCATCGAGGAGGTCTATGCCCATGAGGATCTGCAGGTGAAGACGCAGGAGGTCCCACAGTGGATTCCGCCTGACTGGATCGAGAACTTCTTCGACTGGCTCCTGGATGCCTTCTCCTATTCTGGGAGTGGGGCAGAGGGCCTAGGAGCGGCAGAGGTGTTGCTACGCGTCGTCGGCTGGCTGGCGTTGTTCATCCTCGTAGGCGTGCTGATCTTCGTCCTGATCCGGTTATTTCGTAAGGAACGTGGAGGCACGCAGCCTCCTCCTGATAAACGCGAGCGTCCGCAGCAGGTGATGGGGATGGAGGTCACCCGTGAGTCCATCCCGCCAAACGTCATCGAAATCGCCCAACAGCATTGGCAGAGCGGCGAACCGCGCAGTGCTCTCGCGCTCCTCTACCGTGCGGCGCTCTCGGAGTTAATCCTCCAGCGTGATGCGGACATCGTGAGCTCAGACACCGAGGGCGAATGCCTACAGGCTGGTGCCCAAGTGCTAGCCGAGCACGACCAGATCTACTTCACCTCGCTCACCAACGGGTGGATCACGGTCGCCTATTCCGCCCACCCCCTCCCCGATCACTCCTTCCAAACCCTCTGCCAACAATGGATCTTTCAGAAATAAGACCCGCGCTGCCCCCCGTCCTCAGGCGAGTGCTCTGCGCGTTACTGCCTCTCTGTAGCCTTCTCTTCCTGAGCGGGTGCGGGCGCATCGAACGCACGGAGCAAGAGATCGGCATGGGAACACTGGCAAACATGGATCGCTTTCTCGCTGCCTCGCGCTTCCTCACGGCTATGGGCATCCCTGCCGAGAGCTATCGCGTGGCACCAGCGCTGCCCCCCGCGGAGGGTGCCATGATCTTCCTCCCTGCCTCTGCCCTGCAAGACGAGGTCACCTTAGGGAAGATTGATGATTGGGTCTACGAGGGAGGGCATGTCGTGTACTTCCTAGAAGCGGATGGGGAAGGATGGCGCTGGACAGACCGGGAGGTCACCCCGATCGACACCTTACTCGAGTACGAAGAGATCGAGCTGAGCGCCCTCAGTGATGAAAGCACTGCGGATGAGGGAGACATTGAGCAGATCTACTTTGGTGCAGGCGAGCAGTTCCGGGAGGAATACCTGACGGACTTTGAGGCGAGCTTTGAGTTCCGCTTCACCCCTAGCGAGGATGACGATGATACTGACTACTACCTCTTCGATGGGTATGAGCATGGTGAAGGGTCGATTACGATCCTCGCCACAGGGCAGTTGTTTACGAACCTCCACCTGCGTAAGAAAGAGCACGCCGACCTCCTATGGGATCTCGTGCGCTATTATAATCCTACCGAGGTGCAGTTCATCACCTCTACCAGCGTCTCCTTTTGGCCCCTGCTCTGGAAGAGTGCCGCTGTGGCGATCGTGACGGCAGGGGTGTTACTCTTCTTCTGGGTTTGGGCCTCCATGCGTCGCTTTGGTCCGGTGTTCCAAGCCGCCCCAGAGGAGCAAAACTCCCTCCATCAGCACCTCTCTGCCACTGGCAGCTTCTTCCGCCAGCACGGCAGTGACGCCCTTATTCTCGATGAGCTCCGCCGCGCGCATCTGCCACGCCTAGCGAGGCAGGCAAACCTCGCGCCAACCTCAGACCCTGAGACCATCTTACAAGCCTGCCAGCAGCAAGACATCTTAACCCCGGCTCAATGCCAGCTCCTGTCCTCCCCCCTCCCCGCTAAGGGGCCGGAGAGACTGATCTTCATCCAACAACTGCAACAACTCATATCATGACCACTCCTCCCTCCCCCGCCTCTCCTGATAGCAGCCGCTTCGCCCCGCCATCCACCACCGATGCCACGCCCCCTGCAGAGTCTCCAGCTCCTCCCATCTCCGCCCAGCCGGAGGTACAGGCGCCGACCCTGAGCGCACAGCATGAGGAGCGCGCCATCATCCAGCGTATCCAGGAGGAGATCCGCAAGGTCTTCATCGGGCAGGACGCACTCGTAGAGATGGTGCTAGCGACCTTTATCAGTGGTGGGCACCTCCTGATCGAGGGGCACCCAGGACTGGGTAAGACGCACCTCGTGCTGTCCTTAGCAAAGGCGTTCCAAGGAGAGTTTAAGCGCATCCAGTTTACCCCTGACCTCATGCCCTCTGACGTTGTAGGGCATAGCCTGTATAATATGGGATCACAAGAGTTCCAGATCAAGCACGGTCCCGTGTTTACGAACCTCCTGCTCGCCGATGAGATCAACCGCGCCCCTGCTAAGACCCAGTCCGCCCTCCTAGAGGTCATGCAAGAACGCCAAGCTACCATTGATGGCGCGACCTACCCTCTGCCCCGCCCCTTCATGGTGCTAGCCACACAGAACCCTATCGAACATGACGGCACCTACCCGCTACCAGAGGCGCAGTTAGACCGCTTTATGATGAAGCTCCTGGTCACAGAGCCCTCCCTCCAGACGGAGATCGAGATCGCGACCCGCGCGACGCACTCCGGAGCCACGAACCTGCACACCGACCAGATCACCCCCGTCACTACGCCAACAGAACTCTCCCGCCTACAGGTCAGCCTCCAATCCCAGCAAATCTCGCCCGAGGTCATCGCCTACGCCGTGCAGATCGTGCAAGCCACCAGAGAGTCCGACATGACCTCCTACGGAGCTAGCCCCCGAGCCAGCATCGCGCTGATCCAGGCCGCCAAAGGACTGTCCCTCCTCCGTGATCGTGATTATGTCACCCCCGATGACATCAAACACTGCGCACTCCCCGTCCTGCGTCACCGCATCAGCCTCACCTCGGAGGTCTCTATCTCTGGGCAAACCGTAGATGAGACCGTCCTCACCATCCTTAACGGCATCCAGGCTCCCAGGGGCAACGCCTAGTTTCATTCTTTAGTGCCCTTCCTCGCTGCCACGTAACCCTTCTGTAGCCCCATGCGTCCTAGTAAGCTCCTGATCTGGCTCAGTCTCGCCCTCTTTCTGGCGGGGCTGTGCGCGGCAGTCACGCCCCTGCCTGGCAGTCTCGTTATTCTCGGGCTGCTGCTCCTCCTGGGAGTCGCCCTCATAGATGTGCTCTGCGGTCTCCGCCCACCGAGGCTAAAGTGGACGCGCAACTACCAGCAACGCTACGCCCTCGCGCATGAGACCGAGGTCGAGGGCACCCTCGAGAACCGAGGACGCCGTCGCCACACCCTACGTCTCTACGATGGGCTACCAGACCACTGTAAGCACGACGGGTTCCCCTACGACCTACAGCTAGGGGCACGACAGCACGCCACCGTGCAGCCCCGCCTCACCTTTACCC
Organism: uncultured Verrucomicrobiales bacterium; assembly: GCA_964455925.1. Lineage (GTDB taxonomy): Bacteria > Verrucomicrobiota > Verrucomicrobiia > Verrucomicrobiales > Akkermansiaceae > WTJZ01. The sequence continues at coordinate 7,261 of CAYWAG010000017.1, forward strand.
AGCGCGGAGACCTCCGCATCACCCCCGCATACGTAGAGACCCGCACGCCCCTAGCCCTCTGGTGGCGCGCCTCTCGCGTGGGCACGAGCCAGTCCGTCCAGATCTACCCGGACTACGTCCCCGCGCTGAACTACGGGCTGCTCGCTACCGCTGACCGCGTCCAACAAATGGGCATCATCAAGAAGCGGAGCCGAGGCGTGAGCAAGGAGTTTCACCAGCTGCGCGACTACCATGAAGGAGATGCCCTGAACGTCATCGACTGGAAGGCGTCCTCGCGCGTGAACCGCCTGATCTCGCGCGAGTTCCAGGAAGAGCGCGACCAAAAAATCCTCCTCGTCGCCGACTGCAGCATCCGCACCCGCGCTGTTGATACCGACCTCCCCATCCTCGACCACCTCCTGAACGCCATGATCCTCATCTCCTACATGGCACTGAACCAAGGAGACCAGGTGGGCATCATGAACTTTGGCACCCGTCCAAAGGACTACCGTTACCTCGCCCCTGTCAAAGGGAGCCACGGAATGTCAAAGGTTCTTAACCACCTCTATAACTACCAATCCTCGACCTCTTACGGAGAATACCAAGCCCTGGCGCAGCGCATCCTCGCCACGGAGCGCAAGCGCTCCATGATCATCATCCTGACGAATCTCCGCTCCGAGGACCAATACGGCAGTGTCGAGGCCCTGCGCCTCCTCTCCCAAAAGCACCTCGTCCTCCTCGCCTCTGTCCAAGAGTCCTCCATCACCCAGATCATACACGACCCGATCCACACAGAGGAACAAGCCGACCGCTACCTCGGAGCCCAAGCCTACGAGCAAGACGCGCAACACCTCGTCGCCGCCCTCCGCGACCAAGGCATCTCCGTTCTCCGCAGCCCCCTAGACTCCTTTGCCGTCACCCTAGCCAACCACTATCTGGATGCCAGAGCGGGCATGAGCTAAAAAAATCTCTCGTAATGTGATTGCACTCTCTCCTGATCGTCTTAGCCTATGAGGATGAAAATCACGGAAGGAAACGAGAAACTCATTAAGGTCTTAGACGGGGCCTCTGAGAAGTTGCGCTCGCTTTTAGAAATGCAAGGGCGTCCAGAGGGTGCCTTACGTATCGCAGTGGTCGGTGGTGGATGCAGTGGCCTCCAATACCAAATGGATCTGGTGGACGAGCCTCGTAATCGTGACATTCGCGTGCGCTCTAATGAGGTCGCCGTCGTGATCGACCCTAAGAGCGCCCTGTTCGTCTCCGGGAGCGAGCTCGATTACTCCGATGATCTGCAACAAGGTGGGTTTAAGGTCACGAACCCGAACGCGACCGTCACTTGCTCCTGCGGCGAAAGCTTTAGTGCCTAAGCCCCCATATCATCCAGTCCCACTCCTACCTTAAATGAGCACGCCCCCTGCCGATGCCTTTACACGGCTAAGCCTCCCCTGCAGCCTGACGCTGACCGAGGAGGAAGTTAAGGATGCCTACGACCAGAGCGCGCGCTCCGAGGATCACTTACAGGCACGTAATGCCCTGCTATCCCCGGTCGGAACCCTCACAGCCTGGATGGCAGTCCACGAGCTACCCGTGCAGAGACACGCCCCTATTCCAGAGCCGTTTATCGCGCTGTTTTCTGAGCTGTCGGAGCTGGTACATGCGGTCGGTCAGCTCGTAGGGAAGAAGGAAGCGACCACGACCGTGCTCGCTCAAACCTTACTCGAGAAGCAGCTCTTCGCCCATAAGCCTAAGCTCGACACCATGGCGCAGGAGCTGCAGCGGCATCGCAGCACCGCCCTCTCCCACTTTCCCGCACTAACGGACGCACCAGACACAGAGAGCGCTAACATCCTGCTCCAGGCCCTGAAGTTTATCCAGAAGTGGGAGCAAGAGATCGACAAGGCCTATACACAGTTGTTCTAGTGGCATCACGATATTTGTGAAGAATCATCCCCTGCTACGGTAGCCGCCGAAAAAAAGCCACCAGAAATTTCTCTTAAGTGTATAGATAGTTATGACCTGGCGCATATTATACAGTGTGAGCTTGATAGTTCATAACTGATATAACAGCCGAATGGATTATACCCGTTTAATGTTTATATTTTCATATTAATAGTAAAAATAAGTTGAGTGGTACCCGTGAGTGCGGGTATCGCTTTTCTTTTATCCCCACCGACTACCCTCGGGGGTGGTAGCGCTGGTGCACTTGCTTTAGCCTCGCTTCATCGACATGCGTGTAGATCTGTGTGGTAGCAATGTCTGCGTGGCCGAGTAACTCTTGGATAATCCGTAGGTCCGCGCCGTTCTGTAATAAGTGAGTCGCGAAGCTATGGCGTAGTAAGTGCGGGTAGAGGTTCTGCCCGATCCCTGCGGCGGCGGCGCGTTGCTTCACGATCTCGCGAAGACGCTCTGCGCTTAAGGCGCGCCCCCGAATGGAGAGAAAGAGGGTCGCATCTGTGCGTCCTGCCTTTACCAGCTGTGGGCGTGAGTCGTCCAAATACCGTATGATCGCCTCCAGCGCAGCTCCTCCCACGGGGACCAGCCGCGTCTTCCCACCCTTTCCGGTGACACGCAGCACTTGTGTATCGAGGTCTAGGTGGGGCAACTGCGCACGGGCTAGCTCTGCCAACCGAAGCCCAGAGGCGTAGAAGAGCTCCACCATCGCCCGATCTCGCATGCCGAGCACGGAGTCAGGCTGAATACTCTCTATGAGCTGCCGCACGGTATCCTCACTCAGAGTCTCTGGTAGCCGGGTCTCTGCGCGAGGCGTAACCAGTGCCATTGCTGGATCCGTCGTTAGCCATCTGCGCTGCGCGGCATAGCGGTAAAACACCTTTAGGTGCACCTGCATCACGCGGACAGTGCTCCCCTTACGCCCCTGAGCGCGGAGCTGTGTGAGCCACCCCGCCAGATCCTCGGTCGTATGGTGCTGCCACGCTCGCTTCACGTGCTCGCTCCACTGGAGGAACTGCTCTAGGGACTGCCTCACCGCCAGCTGATATGCCACGGATAGCCCTCGCTCCGTAGCGAGGTAGAGGATAAACTGCTCGATGGCGTGCTGCCCCTTCATGTGCCTGGTATTATTGCTGCGCCGCCCCGATAAAGGTGCGCTGCTCCCCGACGATGTTCTCTGCGATTTCGCGGATGGCACCATCACCGCCAGGGCGCGTGGTGATGTATTGTGCGACTTTTTTCACCGCAGGGACCGCATTTGCCACTGCGATGGGGATCCCCACGATCTCCATCGGGGGAACATCGACCAGGTCATCCCCCACAAAGGCGACCTGCTCCAGGGATAGCCCTTCAGCGGCACAGACCTCGCGGATAAGATCCGCCTTATTCGGGACAGAGGTATAACAGTGCTCCACCTTTAGCATCTCCATCCGTTTCTCAATAGAGCCACCATAGCTACTGCTCATGACAGCGACGAAGATCCCCGCCTGCCGTAATAAGGTCACCCCCATCCCGTCCTGCATATCGTAGGTGCGCATCTCTCGCCCCTCCGCATCAAAGGTGATCTTCCCGTCCGTAAAGACCCCGTCGCAGTCAAAAAATATCGCCTTAATCTCAGTCATTGGTGCGCATCATGCCGTACGCACCACACGCTCGCAACTCCGGAGTTCTCTATTTACGCCCCGTTCTTCCATGCCTCCCAGTTCGCCTTGATCTCCGTGTAGCGTTCCCATTTCTCGTAGAGTTCTGCCACGAGCGCCTGGCGGGTGGCGAGCTCGTCCTCGTGCTCTTTCCAGTCGTTTGGATGGTCATTATAGAAGGTTGGGGATGCCATTTCCTCCTCCTTCGCAGTGGCAGCCTCCTCGGCGGCGAGGATCTCATCCTCTATGGTTTCGAGCTCCTTTTCCTCGGACCACTTCAGCTTAGGCGGTTGCTCCGCACGACGAGGGCTTTTGCTCGTGGGGGCTTTCGTAGAGGTAGCCTTAGCCGGCGCGCTGGCGGCGGTGCGCTCGGCGCGCTTTTCCAGGTAGTAATCGTAGTTCCCGACTTGGTAATGCAGTTGCCCCGCCCCCTCAAAGGCGAGAATCCCCGTGCACACGCGGTTCAAGAAGTAACGATCGTGCGAGACGACTAGAGCACAGCCATCAAAGTGCACCAGCGCCTCCTCCAGAACACGCAGGGTGTTGAGGTCCAGATCATTGGTCGGCTCATCAAGCACGAGAACATTCCCGCCACGCTTCAGAATCTTAGCCAGTAGCACCCGCGACCGCTCACCCCCAGAGAGGAGCGAGATCTTAGTATTAATGCGATCATCATCGAAGAGGAAGCGACGGAGATAGGCACGCAGCCCAATGCTCTCCTCCCCCAGCTTCACCGTCTCTGATCCCTGACCGACCTCCTCAAAGATGGACTTCTCCTCATCCAGCTGCAGGCGGCTCTGGTCCACATAGTTAATCTCCGTCTTCACCCCCATCTCTACAGATCCGGTAGAGGGCTCGACCATCTCTAGGATGACCTTGAGCAGGGTGGATTTACCCAGCCCGTTACGCCCTACGATCCCTAGCCGCTGATGCGGCTCTAGCTTAAAGCTTAAGTCCTGGAAGAGCACCTTCTCCCCCCCTGGTGCCGCTGGATCTGGGTAGCTCTTGCTCACCCCGTTCACATCGATCACCCGGTTAGAGAGCTTACTCGCAGGAGGGATAACGAGGTCGACTTCCAGCTCTTGCTCTGGCGCATCTTGCTCCTTGACCTCAAAGAAGCGGTCGATCCGGTCCTTAGCCTTTGACCCACGTGCCTTAGGGCGACGGCGCACCCAGTCCAGCTCCTTTGTTAAGAACCGCTGGCGCTTATGCTCCGCCCGTGCCTCGTTCTCCATCCGCTCGGCACGCGTCAGCAGGTAGTCCGTGTAGTTCCCCTGATATGAGATAAACCCCGCCCCAGTAAGCTCGATGATACTCGTGGCAATGTTGTCGAGGAAGTAGCGATCATGCGTCACGAAGAGGCACGTGCCCTTATAGCTAGACAGGAACTTCTCCTGCCACTCGATGGCCTCCGTATCCAGGTGGTTAGTCGGCTCATCCAGGATTAAGAAATCTGGCTGCGCGACGAGCGTGCGACAGAGCGCTACCCGCCGCTTTTCCCCGCCTGACAGATCACGCACCAGACGGGATGCCTCAGGAGCATGGAGGTTGTTGATCAGGGATTGCGCGCGGCTCTCTACATTCCAGCCATCCAGCGCCGTAATCCGGTCTAGGAGGGTGCTGGCATCATCAGAGCTTGGGTTCGCCTCATAAGTATCGATCAGCGCTTGCACTTGGGCGGCACCTGCCAGCACGTTTTGCAATACGGTCTGCTCCCCATCAAGGTCAAAGTCCTGCGGTAAATACCCTACGATCACATCCCTCCGGATAGAGACGATCCCAGAGTCCGGCTCCTCTACCCCCGCAATAATCTTAAGCGCGGTGGACTTACCCGCGCCATTACGACCAACAAGACCAATGCGCTCGCCCTCGGTAATGCTAAGCTTAGCGTTATCGAGGATCACATGGTGACCATACTTGACACATAACTCCGTGCCAGAGGCTATCGAGACAGATAAGGGGGCTGACATATCTCAGACACGCTACCTACCTTCCCGCACGGGACAAGCATAATTCTCATCCCTGTGTAATTGCCATTACTCGCCTGGCGTTTCCTCTAGGAAGTCCAGCGGGATCGTAGCACCGTCCCCCCAGAGACCTTCCAGATTATAAACAGCGCGCATCTCCTCATGCATAACATGCACCATCACATCGATGTAGTCTAGCACCACCCAGCGGGAGTCCGCCTTACCTTCAGAGTAATGTGGGCGCTCCTCACGCTTATCTGCGATCTCGACCTCAATGTCACGCATGACCGCCTTTAGGTGCGGCATAGACGTCCCAGAGCAGATCACCAAGAAATCGGTCAAG
>CAYWAG010000018.1:0-10064 GCA_964455925.1 uncultured Verrucomicrobiales bacterium
TTCGCCCACATCAGTTTTATAGTTTGCGAAGCATCGGCACTCTCCGTTGCAGAGAGGCTGGGGGACTGGAGCCTGGTCTCGAGCCGAGCGGGATGGTCGGGGAGGAAGGAGATCCCTGGGTCATCGAAGACGAGAAAGAGTGGAAGTTTAAAGGCGACCACAAGCCCCTGAGAGCGCAGGAACCCAGCCTCTACCAGCGTCACGGGTGCATCTAGATCGCGCGCACCCCAGACTAGTCGCTGCCCTCCGGTCTGCTCCAGACTCTCTGCAGACGGGATGTCCTCCAGCTTAGTGTAGACCTGCGGTGCGAAGTCAGGGCCGTGGAGGTAGAGGTCAAAGATCTTGAGCTTCCAGGGATCGGGCACATAAATATGCCACTTCCCCGCGAACCGGGTCCAGGTCTGCTGCTGGAGATGCATGTGGTCTAGGATCGTGCCGAGGTCAGTAGGGGTACAGAGGTCGGGGTCGTAGTAGTGGCTGTAGTTGATATAAGCCGCCTGAAACAGCTGCTCCAGCGAGGCATGAGCGGGGCGGGCGAGCTTAGCGGCATCGGCGTGATCTCGCGTTACGCCCCAGCCCGCATACCAAGCCGGACCGTAACAGTGCACCCGGCACCCAGCGAGGAGTGCCCGAAACCCGATGTCATGCCGCCCAACGTAAACACTACGGCATCGCTCTAAGATCGTGGGCAATGGGAGAGCCTGGGGCAGGAGTTTGAGCCTATTAGCTTCTTGCGGACGCATGACCATGGTCACAAGCGGCAGCGCGGCATCCGAGGTTGGTAAGAGGTACACTGGGCGCTTTGGGTTGGCAGATAGGGCTGCCTGTAGTAGCAGTGCCGAGGTCGCCTCATAGTCCTCTGGATCTTCCGCATTATCGAGAATGACCAGGTGCCCGCGTGGGATCACCCTCCCCTGCGGAGTAGGGAACGCGCTATCCGCTGCCACGGGAAAGGGACCAGCAAGAGCCTGCACCTGCTTCATGAGAGAGCTGACCTCTGGGTGCAGAGGCGTGTCACATCGGACTTGCTCAGAGATGATGCGAATGAGGTCGGGGCGATCATCGGGGGAGGACGGCTGGTCCTCTGTCTCTGGAGCGATGGGGGGCTCTACAGTAAGACCATAGCGATAATTACGATCGACCTGCTTCTTCCCCTTAGGCTCGATCATAGGGGTGAGAAAGAGCTCCCTCACCGTAACCGCGTCTCTAGGCGCATCTGGATAGGACGTAAAGAAGTCGCGCCCCATCGGCGAGCGCTTTACAATCCCCTGCAGTAACCTCGCCTCTAGAGGTACCTTCTTTTTCCGCTCCGCTTCCATATAGGCTAGATCCATAATATCCAGAAGCGGAAATACAATCTAAAATTCAAACGGGGCAGGGCAGGGGGACCTTGGCATGACCGTTGTATGGGGCGTGCTGCCATGGTCTGTTCATTTTTTTTTGAACTTGTTCATTTTATTGTGAACAATTCTGTGATTTATGTTACTAAAGCACCGTGCCGGTTGGTGCAGTCAGATTTCAGATTCCCCCATTATTGGAGACGCAGCGTGCGTGTTGACCAAGGGCGGTAGCGTGTCTTGGGGCTGCATCAGCTCAGTAATGCGCCTAGTCACATAGGCTGAAAATATCCGAATACGTTGACGATGAGTAAGAAGGTTTTAATCGCAGGTGGTGGCGGGTTTATCGCTGGTGAGCTAGCACGAGTGCACCTAGAGCGTGGGCATGAGGTGGTCGTGGCGGACATTAAGCCACAGGATGAGTGGTACCAGCTACATGCCGATGCGCAGAACCATACCGTAAATCTAGAGGAGAAGGCGGCGTGCTATCGGCTAGTGGAAGGATGTGATGAGGTCTATAACCTCGCTTGTAATATGGGCGGGATGGGGTTCATCGAGAATAATAAGACGCTGTGCATGCTGAGCGTGCTGATTAATACCCACCTCCTGATGGCGGCTAAGGACGCAGAGGTGGGGCGTTACTTTTACTCCTCCAGTGCCTGTGTGTATCCGGATTACCGCCAGACGGATACGGATGTGGTGGCGCTGAAGGAGGATGATGCCTATCCAGCGATGCCAGAAGATGGTTACGGCTGGGAGAAGCTGTTCTCTGAGCGTCTGTGTAAGAACTATGAGGAGGAGTTTGGGTTCCGCTCCCAGGTGTTCCGCTTCCATAATGTCTATGGTCCGCTAGGGACTTGGGACGGGGGGCGCGAGAAGGCTCCAGCCGCGATGTGCCGTAAGGTGATCGAGGCGGTGGCGACCGGAAAGCATGAGATCGAGATTTGGGGGGACGGCGAGCAAACGCGTTCCTTTATGTATATCGATGATTGTATCACGGGCATCGATAAGCTGATGGCGTCTGGCTATACAGATCCACTGAACCTAGGGCGCTCTGAGCTCGTGACTATTAATCAGCTCCTGAGCATCGTAGAGAAGATCGCGGGCGTGGAGCTACAGCGGAACTATAAGCTGGATGCGCCCCAAGGCGTGCGTGGGCGGAACTCTGATAATGAGCTCATCCAAAAGGTGCTCGGGTGGGAGCCAGAGATCGACCTGGCAACGGGGATGGAGAAGACCTACCACTGGATCAAGGAGCAATACGACCGCCGCGCCGCGGGGGAGCAGGTGACGGTGTGAGGCCTACCGTTAGGAGGGCTTTACCGCTAAAGACGCTAAAATGCGCTAAATTTTTTGGTTCTAAGGTCTTATCTTTGAATGAATTGGTGTCCACAGATGGACGCAGAAAGACACAGATTGGGGTGTGAGATGGCTTCGCTCTCGTTGTTTACGAAGGAACTCACACTGTTTCTCGTATTAAAAATTTTAGCGGACTTTAGCGCCTTTAGCGGTTCCTCTTCTTTTGACTCAGTTATTAGAGTGGTCAGCAGTTTTAGTGAGTAATGAGTATTCCACGGGTAAATGTGCTAGGCACAGGGATTTCTACGCTGAATCTGGAAAGTGCTAAGGCTGAGGTCTTACGGGCGAGTCTTGATCCTGAGCATCGTGGGTATGTGACCGTAACTGGGGTGCATGGGGTGATGGAGTCGCGCCGCGATGTGCAGCTACAGGAGATTCATAATGCATCCTTTCTGAGCACTCCCGATGGGATGCCGATGGTCTGGATCGGGCACGCATATGGGTTCTCACAGATGGATCGGGTGTATGGTCCTGACCTGATGGAGGAGCTGATCGCGGAGACTGACGGGGAAGGGATTAAGCATTATTTCTACGGAGGGAATGAGGGCGTGGCAGAGGAGCTGAAGGCTCGGGTGCTGGAGCTCTACCCGCAAGCGCAGGTCGTGGGGACTTACACGCCACCGTTTCGTCCGCTGACTGAGGAGGAAGAGGCGGCACTGGTCGCAGACCTTCAGAGCTGCCAGCCGCATTGCATTTGGGTGGGGCTGAGCACGCCTAAGCAGGAGCGGTTTATGCATGACTTTCTCTCTCGCTACCCGCAGCTGAATGCAGGGTGGGGGCATGGTGTGACGCTCTTTGGGGTTGGCGCGGCCTTTGACTTTATCTCGGGGCGTGTGGGGCAGGCTCCGTTCTGGGTGCAGCGCTCGGGGTTTGAGTGGCTGTATCGCACGGTGATGGAGCCTAAGCGGCTCTGGAAGCGGTATTGCCAAAACAATACGCGTTTTATCTTTGCTATCTTGGGTCAGTTCATCAAGAATGGCATATAGGGTGCTAACCATACCCCTACTTACCCTAGAGATTTCTACCTGACTTTCCCCCATATGAGTAATCACGACACAGATATTCATCCTGAGTTCGCCCGCTTCCTACAGCGGGAGGAGAAGGAGACCCTCCTGGGCCAAAAAGGCGCCGTGTATTGGATGTACGGACTCTCTGGCTCTGGCAAGTCCACGATCGCTAACGCGATAGAGCGCCAGCTGCATGAGCAAGGCCGGATGACAACCATCCTGGATGGTGATAACCTCCGCACCGGGGTGAACAACAACCTCAGCTTCACCGATGAGGACCGCCTCGAAAATGTGCGCCGCGCATCTGAGGTGGCTAAGCTCTTCGCCTCACAGGGGATTATTACCTTTGTCTCCGTGATCACGCCTAAGAAGGCGCTACGCGAGATGGCGCGTGAGATCGTGGGGGAGGACTTCCACGAGATCTATGTGCACGCTAGCTTTGAGACCTGTGCGCAACGTGATGTCAAGGGGCTGTATGCAAAGGCGGCTGCCGGGCAGGTGAAAAACTTTACGGGGAAAGACAGTGGGTTCGAGATCCCAGACTCCCCTGAACTCCTCCTCAATACCGAGGAGGCATCCCTAGAAGAGTGCGTCGCCACTCTGAACAACTTTATTAATCAACAACAAAACTCATGAACTATTCCTTAGATCACTTAGAGGAAATCGAAGCAGAGGCTATGTTCGTGCTCCGGGAAACCGCAGCACAGTTCGAGAACCCTGCACTTCTCTTCTCCGGAGGGAAGGACTCGATCGTAATGGCGCACATCGCCTATAAGGCGTTTTATCCAGCGCGTCTGCCTTTCCCACTCGTCCACGTAGATACGGGGCACAACTTCCAGAACACGATCGACTTCCGCGATAAGTTCGTGGAGGACATTAATGCGCGTCTGATCGTTGGCTCTGTCCAGAAGTCCATCGACGAGGGCCGGGTCGTCGAGGAGAAGGGACCAAACGCTTCTCGTAACAAGCTCCAGACGACTACTCTTCTCGATACCATTGAGGAGCACCAGTTTGATGCCTGTCTCGGCGGTGGCCGCCGGGATGAGGAGAAGGCCCGCGCGAAGGAGCGCTTCTTCTCCCACCGTGATGACTTCGGCGTCTGGGATCCTAAGAACCAGCGCCCTGAACTCTGGAACATCTTCAACGGTAACAAGCACCAGGGCGAGCACTTCCGCGTGTTCCCGATCTCGAACTTTACCGAGATGGATATCTGGATGTATATTAAGAAGGAGAACATCGAGCTGCCTTCCATGTACTTCGCGCATGAGCGTGACACTATCATCCGTAACGGCTCGATCCTCGCGGTATGTGAGCACGTTCAGCCTCGCGAGGGTGAGGAAGTGGTTCGTCGTAAGATCCGTTTCCGCACAATGGGTGATGCGACCATTACCGGTTGCTTCGAGTCTGATGCCGATGACATTGACGGCGTGATAGAGGAAGTCGCGGCTGCGCGCCAAACCGAGCGTGGTAACCGCGCCGATGATAAGCGCTCTGAGACCGCCATGGAAGACCGTAAGAAGGAAGGATACTTTTAATCAGATAAAGTTAAGCGTGTGCGGCAGGAGTTGGACAAAGCCCGGTTGGAGCAGTTACTGCTCGCCTTCGGGACGGAGCTGAATCGTGAGAGCGGAAACTACGAGCACTACTGTAATGGATTCACTCTTACATCTCCCTGGCGGCGACCTTGTTGAATAAGGTTTACGGGATCTGACTACCGGCCAGATTACAGTGGAGAGTTGTCTCGTGAAGATTATTAGCCCTGCACTCGTGCGAGCAAAACTGCTTCCAGCGATCTCTGAGGATGATGACACCGAAATCACGCTTTATCGCCTTCTTGAGGCTTAAGCCTCGAACCCATACTCAATGTATAACAGCTTGTTAGAGAGAGTGACTAGCTTCCAGAAAAGCCTCTTTCTTTCGCTTAAATAACCCTTTAAAAAAACACACCACCCATGGACCTACTTAGATTCACCACTGCCGGTTCCGTTGACGACGGAAAATCCACCCTCATCGGGCGCCTCCTTTATGATTCCAAGAGCATCTTCGAGGATCAGCTCGAGGCTGTAGAAACAAGCTCTAAGAAAAAGGGCGACGAGAACGTAAACCTCGCCCTCCTTACCGATGGCCTCAAGGCTGAACGTGAGCAAGGCATCACCATTGATGTTGCTTACCGTTACTTTGCTACACCTAAGCGTAAGTTCATCATCGCGGATACCCCGGGCCACATCCAATACACCCGTAACATGGTTACCGGTGCCTCTACCGCAGACCTCGCGATCATCCTTGTTGATGCCCGTACTGGTGTGATCGAGCAGACCAAGCGTCACTCCTTCATCGCGGACCTTCTGAAGATCCAGCACGTCATCCTAGCGGTGAATAAGATGGACCTCGTAGATTTCTCAGAGGAGCGCTTTAACGAGATCGTAGAGGAATACCAGAGCTTCGCTTCCCGCCTCGGTAATATCGTTTCCATTCAGCCGATCCCGATCTCCGCCCTCCTTGGTGATAACGTCGTCGATAAGTCTGAGCACACCGATTGGTACCAAGGGCCTACCTTCCTGAACCACCTCGAAAATGTTTACGTCGGTGGTGAGGAGAACCACGTCGATGCGCGCTTCCCCGTGCAGTGGGTCATCCGCCCTCAGTCTGATAAGTGGCATGACTTCCGTGGCTTCTCTGGCCGTGTAGGTGGTGGTGTCTTTAAGGTCGGCGATGAGGTGCAGGCGATGCCAAGTGGCTTTAAGTCTAAGATTAAGTCCATCATGTGTGGTGAGAAGGAGCTGGAGCAGGCCTTTGCTCCGCAGTCCGTCGTCATGACCCTAGAGGACGAGATCGATATCTCTCGTGGTGACATGATCTGTAAGCCTGGCAATGTGCCTAAGGTCGAGCAAAACATCGAGGCCCGCATCTGCTGGTTCTCGAACAAGCCGATGCAGGCCCGCCAGAAGTTCCTGGTGAAGCACACCAGCCTAGAGACCAAGGCAGTCCTCCAGGAGATCAAGTATAAGGTCGATATCAACACCCTCTCCAAGGTCGAGGATGTCGAGTCCTTTGAGATGAACGACATCGGACGCATCTCCCTCCGCACCGCCGCTCCGCTCGTGCATGATTCCTACAGCCGTAACCGTAATACTGGTTCCTTCATCCTCGTAGATCCAGGAACGAACGAGACAGTCGCGGCGGGCATGATTATTTAAGGGGCGTTCACAGTTATCAGCTGGCAGGTTACAGCTTTTTTGGCTGTAAGTTGCTGGCTGAATCCTGTAAGCTTTCATCATGCCCACTCCTCCTACCCCTGGCTCTGGCCGTGAAGATCTGCCCTCCGAGGAGCAGTTCGCCATCTGGCGAAAGATGACGATGGAGGAGAAGTATAACCTCTTCATGCAGCACATGCATAACGTCCGTGAACTGAAGCGGGCAGGAATTCGCATGATACATCCCGACTGGACAGAGGAGCAGGTAGAGGAAGAACTCAGAACCATTTATAAACGTGGAGTCACTTGAATAATAGCTATCAGCCAGCAGCTAACAGTTGTTAGCTTTACTCAGCTGTAAACTGATAGCTGTAAACCGTAAACTACTATGCAATTCATCGACCTTAAGACTCAGCAAGCCCAGATCAAGTCGCGTATTGACGCGCGGATTCAGGACGTGCTCGCTCATGGACAATATGTCCTAGGGCCGGAGGTTGTCGAGGTCGAGCAGGTGCTCGCCGAGCGCACGGGCGTGGCGCATTGCATTACGACCGCCAGCGGGACGGATTCCCTCCTTATGGCTCTGATGGCACTCGGCATCGGGGCGGGGGATGAGGTTATTACGGTTCCCTATACCTGGATTTCTACTGCCGAAGTCGTGGCTCTTGCAGGAGCTACTCCAGTCTTTGTCGATATTTGCGAGCAGACTTGGAATATGGACCCTGCCTTGGTCGAGGCCGCTATTACGCCCCAGACTAAGGCCATCATGCCCGTTGGCATCTACGGCCAACCTGCCGACATGATCGCCATTAATGCGGTTGCCGAGAAGCATGGCATCCCCGTCATCGAGGATGCCGCCCAGTGTTACGGCGCGTATCACCACGGTGCTCCTTCAGGTGCCCTCTCTACTATCGGGTCCACCAGCTTTTTCCCTTCCAAGCCTCTGGGATGCTACGGTGACGGAGGTGCCCTCTTTACGAATGATGACACGTTGGCAGAGACCCTCCGCCAAATTCGGGTGCATGGACAGAGCGAGAAACACCACCACCCCATCCTCGGCCTCAATGGGCGGTTCGATACCATCCAAGCCGCCATCCTCCTGGAGAAGATCGCTATCTTTGACGATGAGATCCAGCGCCGAAACCAAGTCGCCGCCGCTTACACCGCCGCTCTAGATGCCAGTTCCCTACAGGTGCAGGCTCCCCGTGTCGTCGAGGGGAACACTTCCGTGTGGGCTCAATACACCATCCTAGCGGAAGACCCCGCCACCTTACAGGCGCGCCTTCAGCAGCAGGGGATTCCGAGCGTCAGCTACTACGCTGTGCCGTTGCACCTGCAGCCCGTCTTTGCGCCTCTCGGGCACCAGCGGGGAGACTTCCCCGTGACCGAGCGCGTCGCCAGCCAGTGCCTGTCTCTCCCGATGAACCCTTACCTCACCGAGGCCGAGATCGCACAAGTCACCAGCGCCTTAAGCTGCTAACGTGTCCTAATACCCATGGCTTGGAACCCGCTCGCCCACCGTCAGCTCGTCTCCAAGCGTTGTATCACCCGCCTCTCGCCAGTCCTTAAGAAACTCCCCGTTCCCTACGCCATTACGGGTGCCGCCGCCATGCAGGTCTACATGCCACAGCGCGAGACCTACGGCATCGACGTCCTCGTGCCAGAGGAGCATGCCGCCACTGCCAGAAAGTTTCTCCGCCGCCACAGCCGCGCCCATGACCAAGTCTCTGATGACGACTACTACAGCCTTCGCTGGACAAAGACCGCCATCTGTCAACGGAACTCCCTCCTCAGCTGGGTGCCGCAAGCACTAGATGCTGCGCAACAAGGCACGTCTTATCGGGAGTCCCGGATCCCTATTCTCCCGCTTCCCTGGCTCATTCTTAGTAAGGTTACCACTGCCAGTCGCCAAGATTTCCTAGACGTCGCCCGTCTTATTGTTCGTACGACCCCAGCCCAGCTCGACACCAGCGTCAGTCTTATTAAGGAGCACCTACCAGAGGCTCTGGACGAACTCCGCGCCCTCTATCGGGTAGGGAAGACCGAACTCAAGCACGCCCCTTCTTACCAAAACCAGCCTGACAGTTACTCCCCTTGGTACCATACCTTGGCTCAAGTCGATACGACACAGCCACTAGACCTCACCCTTCCGCCTCCACCGCGTCGTCGGAAATGAAGTCGTCTAGACACTTAGCTCCAATAAAAAGCGCCTAACACCTAAAACTTAAAACCTAAAACCCCACCCCATGAAACGTATTCTCGTAACTGGAGGCGCTGGCTTCCTCGGCTCCCACCTATGTGACCGCCTCGTAAAAGAGGGTAATGATGTTGTCTGTATGGATAACTACTTCACCGGATCTAAGCACAACATTTTCCACCTGATCGGTAAGCCTAACTTCGAGCGCATCCGCCATGATGTGATCGATCCCTTTAAGGTCGAGTGCGACGAGATCTATAACCTCGCCTGCCCCGCGTCGCCCCCGCATTACCAATATAATGCCATCAAGACCATGAAGACCTCCGTCATGGGCGCCATCAACTGCCTCGGTGCTGCTAAGCGGACGAAGGCCCGTATCTTCCAGGCCTCTACCTCAGAGGTCTATGGCGACCCCGCCGTGCACCCACAGCCAGAGTCCTACTGGGGGAATGTGAACCCCATTGGCATCCGCTCCTGCTACGACGAGGGCAAGCGCGCCGCCGAGACCCTCTTCATGGACTACCACCGCCAAAACGGCGTGGACATCCGCATCGTCCGGATCTTTAACACCTACGGCCCCCGCATGAACCCCGATGACGGACGCGTCGTCTCCAACTTCATCGTTCAAGCCCTTCGTGGCGAGGATATTACGATATACGGCGACGGCACTCAGACCCGCTCCTTCTGCTACGTCGATGACCTCATCGAAGGCTTCGTCCGCCTCATGCAGAGCAGTGAGACCACGCCCGTCAACATCGGAAACCCCGGCGAATTCACCATGCTCGAACTCGCCGAGAAAGTCCTCGCCAAAGTCGGCGGCAAATCCAAGCTCACCTTCCAGCCCCTCCCCGGAGACGACCCTAAGCAGCGCAAGCCTGACATCACCGTCGCCAAGGACAAGCTCGACTGGCAACCTACAGTTTCCCTAGACGAAGGTCTAGACCGCACCATTGACTACTTCCGCTCCGTA